>JAJFJI010000275.1 GCA_021774205.1 Nitrosomonas sp. | reverse complement strand
TTGTTAATGAAATCCAGCAGTTCTTCGCCATTAAACATGGGTAGTCCCTGTCCAGGATCAAACATGAAAGGAATGCCTGCTTCATGAAACTCACGTGCATGTTGAATCATGCCATCACGCCCATCAGGTGCAATAATGCCTAATTCAATATCTGGAGCATCCGTAACGGAATTCAAATGAGAAAAGTTCATTGCGCCCGGATGGAATGCAGTAATTTGGTTATCATCCAAATCAGTGGTTATAAAAGCTTGCGCTGTAAAGGTATCTTTTACATGTCGGACGCGAGTTTGCGGTAAATTTAACCGGTCAAAGCGTGCAGCATAGTCTTGATAGTCATCGCCCACTGTTGCCATCATCAGCGGCTTGCCACCAATCATTTGTAAATTGTAGGCGATGTTGCCTGCGCATCCACCAAATTCCCGGCGCATTTCAGGAACCAAAAAAGCGACATTCAATACATGAATTTTTTCTGGCAGAATATGATTTTTAAAATGGTCTTGAAATACCATTATGTTGTCGTATGCGATAGAGCCACAAATCAGTGTATACATAGTTTTTGCAGAATTATATTGTTATTTAGGTTGTGGTTTCCAGACTAAATCTAGTTCGCGCGCTGCTTTTACATCGTCTAGTTTGCGCAATGGCATCAAATGTGGCGCACCTTTAACCATGTCGGGTTGTGCTTCAATTTCAGCCAGAATTTCTTTCATGGCGCTTACAAATGCGTCGAGGGTTTCCTTCGATTCAGTTTCGGCTGGCTCGATTAGCAAGCATTCCGGTACCAGCGTTGGAAAGTAAGTAGTCGGTGCGTGATAGCCTTTATCCAGCAGCCGCTTGGCTAAGTTCATCGCTGTGACGCCAGTTTTTTCCTTGATGGCTTTCAAAGTAACGATAAATTCGTGACTGGCACGGCGGGTAGGGTAGGCAAGTTCAAAACCCGCCTCGCGTAGGGCTGCCATTAGATAATTGGCATTAAGGGTTGCGAATTCGGCGACGCGATGCATCCCATCCGTTCCCAATAGGCGAACATAGATATATGCGCGTAACAATACGCCCGCGTTGCCCATATGTGCAGATAATCTGCCAATTGATTGTGGTTTTTCCTTTTCTGTAATCCAACGGTATTTGCCTTTCTCATAGCCGACGATTGGAACTGGCATAAATGGCAGCAGGCGTTCTGCCACACCAACCGGCGCAGATCCTGGTCCACCACCGCCATGTGGTGTCGAGAAGGTTTTGTGCAAATTAATATGGATAACATCAAACCCCATATCACCCGGCTTAACTTTGCCGAGTAGCGCATTTAGATTGGCACCATCATAATATAGTAAGCCACCGGCCTGATGAACAATTCGGCTCATTTCGGAGACATTCTTTTCAAATACGCCCAGTGTGGATGGGTTGGTTAACATTAATCCTGCTGTCTGTGGTCCTACTGCGGCTTTTAATGCCGCCATGTCGACGTTGCCCTCTTTATCAGTAGCAATTTCTACGACCTTAAAACCACACATAACCGCTGTTGCAGGGTTAGTGCCATGTGCTGCATCCGGTACGATGATTTCCGTCCGTTCTTTATCTCCACGTGATTCGTGGTAAGCGCGTATCATCATGACGCCGATAAGTTCACCTTGCGCGCCTGCCATAGGCGTCAGACTTACACCGGCCATGCCGGTGACATCTTTTAAGATTTCCTGTAAATCATACATACAGGCCAGATAACCCTGGCCGGTATCTTCGGGGGCTAACGGATGCCGTGCCAGGAACTGTGGAAGCATGGCCAGAGAATTACATGCACGCGGGTTATATTTCATCGTACATGAGCCAAGTGGATAAAACTCGGTGTCGATCGAAAAATTCAATTGCGATAGCCGCGTGTAATGGCGCACCGTATCCATCTCAGATACTTCTGGCAGAAGTGGCGGAGTTTTGCGTAGCAGGTTCTGTGGAATATTTTTCGTCTTCGCCGAAGTTGCCGGAGATTGCGAGTAATTGCGGCGCCCTGGGCGCGAGTGTTCAAATATCAGCATGATTTTGACGCTATCTGGATTTATTTTAAGGCTGCTAAAGCTGCATCGTAGTTTGGTTCGTCCGCAATTTCCGGAACAAGCTCCGCGTGGATGACGGTGTCAGATTCATCCAATACTATAACTGCGCGTGCGGTGATGCCGGCAAAAGGGCCATCTGCGATGGCAACGCCATAATCGCGCATGAAATTTGCGCCCCGCATGGTTGATAAGGGGATTACCTTGTCTAAACCCTCTGTGCTGCAAAAGCGGCTCATGGCAAATGGCAAATCAGCCGCAATAATTAATACTACGGTATTGTCCATATTACTTGCTTTTTCATTAAATTTGCGGGTAGAAACGGCGCAAACAGGCGTGTCCAGGCTGGGTACAATATTCAGCACTTTCTTTTTGCCAGTATAATTAATTAAAGTAACGTTTTGTAAATCGCTATTAACCAGTGCAAAGGCTGGCGCTTTTTCCCCTACTTTTGGAAAATCACCTTCAATTTTTATCGGCTTGCCTGCGTGAGTTACCATAATCTTTCCTTAATGAGTGTAATGAAAACAAATAACAATAGGTTGTCCATTGACGAGGTTTAAACGTCGCTTACTAGCTTAACGCTTGTTTGAGCTGTTGGGTATAATTCTGTATATCAGTAGAAGTTTTGGTTTCGGTGGCACATACAAGTAGCGCATTGCCAATTTCAGGATAATGTTCCTGTAGATCCAGGCCAGCCAATATTTTTTGCTGCTTCATTGTTTGCAGGACATCTTGCGTTGGAACGGGAAGGGTTACTGCAGCTTCATGAAACAGTGGGCCGCTGAACACTCTTTTTACGCCGGTCAGTGTTTCCAATTGCTCAACCAGCGCCAAGGTGTTGGCATGGGAGTGAGCAGCTATTCGGCGCAGTCCTTCTGGACCTAGTAACGACATAAAGATCGTTGCAGCGGTGACCATTAACCCTTGATTGGTGCAAATATTTGAAGTCGCCTTGGAGCGGCGAATATGTTGTTCACGCGCCTGTAACGTCAGTACAAACCCCGGCTTGTTGTCTAAATCAATGGTGCGGCCAATGATGCGCCCCGGTATTTGCCGAACCAGTAACTTTTTGCAGGCCATAAAACCAAAATAAGGGCCGCCGCTGGAAAGCGGAATACCTAATGGCTGACCTTCACCAACAGCGATATCCGCGCCTTTGCTGCCCCATTCGCCAGGTGGTGTAAGCATTGCCAACGCTATCGGATTAACGACGCCAATTGCCAGCGCATTTTTGGCATGTGCCCAGTCTGTAAGCGCATCCACTTGCTCTAAAACACCAAAGAAATTGGGCTGTGGAATGACCAGTGCCGCGAAGTCTTCCTTGCCATATTCTTCCAGTGATTCAGGAAGCGTTTGCCCTGATTGCTCGCAGTATGGAAGTTCCACCAGGTCGATATGCTGATTGCTGACAATCGCACGAACGACACGGCGATATACTGGGTGTACTGTTTTAGGTATTAGAATACGGCGTGATGTTTTGTGCGACCGGACGGCCATCAGAGCTGCTTCAGCCAATGCGGAAGCACCGTCATACATGCTGGCGTTGGATATGTCCATGCCTGTCAATGAAGCCATCATCGTCTGATATTCATACAGTAGCTGAAGCGTGCCCTGACTTGCTTCCGCCTGATAAGGCGTATAGGACGAATAGAATTCTCCGCGCGTGGCAATTTGCCAAACCGCAGCGGGGATATGGTGCTCATAAGCGCCGGCGCCGATGAAGTTGTGATAAATCCCATCTTTTTCGGCGCGTTCCATCATCAGCCGGGTTATCTCCATTTCACTTAACCCTGGCGGTACTTTTTCCAAACGACCACATTTTAGGTCGATAGGGATTTCATCAAAAAGTTCTTCTATAGTTTTTGCGCCGATGCGTGAAAGCATTGTGGCAACATCTTCTTCGGTATGCGGAATAAACGGCATGATTAATTTAGGTAATAAGAGTAATTTGGAAACTTGATAGCTGAAAGATTTGTATTTTGGATTAAAAACAGCTGCCGACGCGTTTGTTTGCTAACCTGAATTAATGTTCCTCATTTTCCAGTAAATTTTCATAGCTTGTCGCATCGAGTAATTCGTCGAGATCAGAAGCACTGTCGGGTTTTAATTTAAATAACCATGCCGAATACGCATCTTGATTTATTTTTTCAGGTTCAGATTCGAGATCGGAATTGTTTGTAGTTACTTCGCCGCCTATCGGTGCGTACACATCTGCTGCCGCTTTTACCGATTCAACAACGGCACATTCTTCTTTTTGTGCCAGTTTGCGGCCAATTTGTGGCAATTCCACAAATACCATATCACCCAGTAATTCCTGAGCATGGTGGGTAATCCCAATGGTTACCGTGCCATCATCCTCAGGCCTAACCCATTCATGGGATTTGGTATATTTTAGATGTGTTGGATTACTCATTATTCACTCCAGCGTTAAAAATTATTGCACTATTGTTCAATCAAAACTTTTCCGTTTCTTACAAACGGGTATTTTACCACTTTA
Organism: Nitrosomonas sp.; assembly: GCA_021774205.1. Classification (GTDB taxonomy): domain Bacteria; phylum Pseudomonadota; class Gammaproteobacteria; order Burkholderiales; family Nitrosomonadaceae; genus Nitrosomonas. The sequence goes on along the minus strand of JAJFJI010000275.1, from coordinate 3,839 downwards.
GCGCACAGCTTCTTATCTCGTACCATGACATTTACTTCGTCTCCCACTGAAATTTGTGATGGGAGTCGTGCGAGTGCAATGGATTGATTAATTGTCGGAGAAAAGCCGCCGCTGGTAATTTCCCCTTCAAATTCATTATCGTTATGTTGCGCAACTACTTTTTGGTGGCTACGTAAGACACCGCGGTCAAGCAACACAAGTCCTTGAAGCTGCTGTGTTACTGGTTTCTCTGTCAACGCTTGTTTGCCGATGAAATCACGTTCACTTTTCATATCAACCGTCCAGGTCAGGCCGGATTCCATTGGGCTTGTTGTTTCATCCATGTCCTGACCATATAGATTCATGCCTGCTTCAAGTCGTAATGTGTCACGTGCGCCCAATCCGGCCGGCGCGACGCCTGCGGCATGCAGCTCATTCCAAAAAGTGGCCGCATCATCGGCAGGCAAAATAATTTCAAAACCATCTTCACCCGTATATCCGGTGCGGGCAATAAAATAATTATTTAAGGTCGTAGATTGAAAAAGTTTTAAATTTTCTGTTGCTGATTGGGCGCCTGAAATAACCTGCCAGACTTTGGCGCGTGCATTTGGACCCTGAATAGCAATCATAGCCAGGTCACGGCGTGGCAGAATTTCTAGTCCGGGTGCAATTTCATCACGTTTTGCATTTATCCAGGCGGCATCTTTATCAGCCGTTCCGGCATTCACAACGATACGAAACCAATTTTCGGATAAAAAATAGATAATGAGGTCGTCAATAACACCGCCCTGGGGGGTAAGCATGCAAGAGTAAAGGGCTTTGCCGGGTAATGTTAGTTTGTCGACATTATTGGCGACTAATTGGCGCAAAAAACCACGCACATCATCACCTTTAATATCGATTGGCAACATGTGTGATACGTCAAACATACCCGCGTCATTACGTACTTGGTGATGTTCGTCTAACTGCGAACCATAATGTAGTGGCATATCCCAGCCACCAAAATCCACCATTTTGGCATTCATGGCACGGTGAGATTGGTTAAGGGGTGTCGTTTTAAGCACAGATTATTCTCCCGAAAGTAAAAAATGAAGTTGCCACGCATAACTCCACCCCTCTGTCCTTTTTACCTGAGAGATTTGCGGTGATGTTATTGTTGAAATCCGCGTGCCCCTTCGGTGGCCGATTATAAATCTCGACGCTCTCCAGATTGCCTGTTCAAGCGGTACATATGGGTCAGACTGGCTAGGCCCTTGCCTGAGCGATTCCGGGGGGGTTACGCCTTCGGCGGCGCCAAACAAAACGGGCGCGCTCTCCTGCTTGAACATATAATGACAAGTTGCGCACTATACCTCAGTAAGCGCTGTTAAGACAAGGTGTTGTAGAAAAAATTAATGGGGCGAGTTTATTCTAAAGGAGATTTTTTTGTTTTAAGAATGTATCGCAACTGATTGTTTAGTAATAAAGAAATAGAGGTGGCTCCGTTAATCAGGCAAGCAGTTTTTTATATTTTGTGATGGCACTTTACATTCATTTGCAGGAAATTATGTTACGCTTTTTGCCCACAAGCGAGATGATATTTTTATCAGGAGGAATGCATGAAAACTATCTTGATTACAGGTGCTAATCGGGGAATTGGATTGGAATTTTCCAGGCAATACGCAATGGCTGGCTGGCATGTGCTTGCTTGTTGCCGTCATCCAGAAACAGCTGGCGCATTGAACAACTTGGCGGCACAATATGCTGAAAAAATGACCGTGCATGCGCTTGATGTAGCAAAGCATGAGCAGATTGAGCATTTATCACAGGCCTTATCTAATCAGTCCATTGATCTGTTGGTAAATAATGCGGGTATCTACCCAACATCTCGCGGCGATGGTTTTGGTAAGACAGATTATGAAGCATGGGCTAGTGCATTTCGTGTTAATACGATGGCGCCCCTCAAAATAGCCGAGTCGTTTATTGCACATTTATCCAAAAGTAATCTGAGAACCATCGTCACGATTACCAGTAAGATGGGCAGCGTTGCAGATAACCAACGAGGCGGTAGTTATGTTTATCGATCCAGTAAAACCGCTGTAAATATAGTCGTAAAAAGTCTAGCGATTGATCTAGCGTCTGCCGGAATTACTGCCGTCTTGTTACACCCTGGATGGGTAAGAACAGAAATGGGTGGGTCAAATGGACTGATTTCTACTGAACAAAGTGTCACAGGAATGCGACAAGTCATCAGCAACCTTACGCAGGCAGATTCTGGGAAATTTTACGCTTTTGATGGCCAGATAGTGCCATGGTGAGTTGCAGTATGATTTTTTTGTTGAACAGTAAGGATCATTCATGTGAAAAAATCTGGCGCTTTGGATTTCTGGCTATCTAAAGTCGACTTGTCCCTTACGCTTACTTATTTTGTGACCCTTATTTTTTAAAACCTTTCAGTCTGTTCAAGGACAAGTAGAAAAAGAGCTGGTATCAATGATTTCTGGCGATGCGGCTGGTGCGTTATAAGTCTTTTGTGCACCCGAACTCGTATCCGTTACTGTTAACGTATATTCCACATTGGTTAACCCGCCCGCAAAAACCCAGAAGCGATTATTAATTTCGCAAGCGTCAAATACACGCACTAATATTTCTACATTAGAGGAATCAAAAAAGAAAAAAGCTGCAGAATTGTCGGTTACTAATATTCCCTCACCTGTACCGTTGCTCGCAGTATCTGTCCAATCCACTTCCACCAGAAACCTATCGTTATTAAGCAACATCGTCTGGGTTAGATTTGATGGCGTTGCTTCAAAAGTACCATTTTCACCAAAGTGGCTAAAGTTTCCGCTAATTTTGCCTATACTGACGGCACCCGTCAGGGTTGACAATCCCAAATCAATTAAAATTTGTTCCGCTGAGATCTGATAATTGCCAGGGAATGTTGATAAGGTTGTTGAACCATCGGAATTGAGGACCAAAGGATCATTTGCAAAGTCATTACTATAATCGACAGTCCAATCGCGAGTCAGCGTAGCGTCAAAAACATTACTTAAATCAGCAATCCGAAGTTTAATATCACTACTATCTTGTACTAAGTCTAAAGTCGACCGATAAGTGTTTTCTTTAAATATCACGCAGTCAAGCTCAACCTGAGAAGTTGCTGCATTAAACCGATTACCTGGATTGACTTGGCTACCTGTCGTCAAGTCGTGCAAAGCTAACACCCCATCACCCCCAATTTCGAATATTGTATCAACAACCGTGCCATTTCCTATATCAACACCGTTAATTTCTACCATGCCGGACAGTGAATTCACTAACGTTATGCCACGATCGCATGGACCTGCTAATACCTGAGTTGAAAAGCCGATAATTGCAAGCATCACAGTGGAAATCAATATATTCGTTTTGTTCATAAAGTTCTCCTGACTACAATTGGGAATGAATCTTATTGGTATATCGGTGAGTTGTTTTTAACTGAATGAATGATATTGCTGAATATTGAGATCCGAATCGTGGCGCAATAGATAATAGACTTAGTTACCTACCAATTTTAGCCTCAAAAATCTTAATTCAGTGCTGCCACAACAAACCTAGTGACTCAAGTTGTCTTATAATAAGTGGTCATTTAAATGGTTTAACCAGCTAACAATACCCAATTATTCCCTTTAATCTTTTTTTCCTAAAAAAGGACATCAAACAGAAAAAGGGTAAAGTGGACTTTAGAACGTTTTTGTAAAGGTCAAGTTTTTTTGGAATGTTTTTAAGCCGCTTTTTTCATTATTCTTGATTGTTTGTTGGGGGTGGTATATCCAATTGCTGAATGGAATCGTTCCGAGGCCAAGACTCAATCTGATACGTTTTCATGGGGTGCTCGCACC
>JAJFJI010000274.1 GCA_021774205.1 Nitrosomonas sp. | reverse complement strand
TGAAGGGACGCCATTGCGCGTTGATTTCAGAACTGGGCATAATCCTTATGCTAATAAAGTAGCAGCGCCGCTGACGGCAGATGAAGCAAAACGAGCGCACCGTCGCCGTCGAATGGGTAGAAAAAAATACGGCTGATTGTTAAGTAACTATCCAGCTGGATTAGCTTATCGAGCCTGGGTTGAGTAGTCTTGGACCGTTTAAGAAAGAACAAAACATGATTTTTTGTTTGATTTTTTAAAGGGGGATTCTGCAGATTGGACTTTGCCTGAAAATCAGGATCGCATCTCAGATACGGTATGAATTACCCGAGAAAACCTAAGCGGTATTTTTAATATTGCATCAGAAGCCGCCTTGTCTTCGACAACTTCACCGGCTAATACCGAATGAACATTTGGTTCGGCGTCCAATTTTGAGCACCTGACTTTTACCAACTGGCAAACCTGGCATGGTGGTTCACCAATTGGTCCATCAAGCGTGGTTGGGCGGGATGCGGACGGGTGATTAGTTGCAACTACCCCTTCTGGCGTGTTTCATTATGACTTGGCAAGTGCTTCTTGGTTGCCCGGTTTAGTCGCGTCCTTCCAAGGCCCATTATTTAATCAGCCGTCATTTGAAGTATTCAATATGACCGGTCTGCCAGCGGCAGACTAAACTTTCTATTTTGGTTTTGATACCCCTATGAATCGGTCGTTAGAAATGAACGCGTTATTGCTTGATAGTGCAGAAGTAGCAATAACGCCATAATCAGTCAAGCATAAAGTAGTTTCTTCAGAAAAGATTAGTCAAATCAAACCTTCCGAATTAAAACGATGGATGGCCTGATTAACTGATCTTTTGAACCAACAGAATTTTATTGCGGCGACAGGCTATTCAATGCCTTCTTATGATCCCATTTTCCATGAAAGAGGTGACCTTTCTTTTCGGGTGTGCGGTCACTGGTCCAAGTCAGATATTTCCCATCGGGTGTAAAAACAGGAAGGCCATCAAAACCTTCCTTGTCGGTTACTCTAACTGGCGTTTGTTTTCCATCGACATCCACGATGTAGAGCTCAAAATTTCTGTGCCCATGGATATTGGTGGAAAAAATGATGTATTCCCCGGAGGGGTGATAAAAAGGCGCCCATGACATTGCGTCTAAATCTGTGATTTTCCTTTGATCCGACCCGTCAATATTCATGGTGTAAATTTCTGCGATTCGGCCACTGGTATCGAAACGTCGCCACACGATGCGTTTTCCATCCGGACTGAAAAACGGGCCGCCATCATAGGAGCTGGTGTGGGTGAGTCTTTTGACATTGCTGCCATCGGCATTCATGATGTAAATATCAATCATTGAGGCGGCGTTTTTCTCGAAAAGCGCCGCATCTTCTTCGGAAAGTTCGTCTGTATAGGCTCGCCGGTTTGATGCAAAAGCAATCAGTTTTCCATCGGGTGACCAAGAGGCTTCTGCGTCATATCCCATGGTGTTGGTAAGATTTTTGCTTTTCCCGCCGTTATAATCCGACTCAAAAATATCGTAATACTCGTCATAATCCCAGGAGTAGGACTTGCGTTCGCCAGATTTTCTTCTTTCAATCTCAGCCGCCATCTTGGCTTCGGCATCCGGGTCCAGATGTGTAGATGAGAAAAGAACTTTTTCTTCAGAAGGGTGCACCCATGAACAGGTTGTCTTGCCAATGCCGGGAGAGACGCGTTGCGTGTTACCGCTGGCCACATTCTTCAAATAAATCTGATAAAAAGGATTTTCGTCGGCCACTTCAGCCTGATAGACCATCCACTGCTGATCAGCGCGGTAATAGGCTTCTCCGACTCGCTTCTCCTTGCTGGAGGAAAGTTGATAGTCATCGGTAATAAAATCCAGTGCAACGACATGGGTAGACCATGAAAAAATCAGTAATGACAATAGCCCAACGATTAATCGCGGCAGATTGGTTAAATTTAGTTTTTTTGTAAAAGCGTTCATCTTGCATTGACTCCTTGTTTCTTGGGAGAAGCATTAAAACATAGCACCAAAAAAATTGTAAACAAGATTATCTGATTCATGTTATTTCTGTAATATTCCATTAGTACTCCGTCCACTTGATATAAATTATTAAAAATGAGAAAAAAAAGATTATTAAGTTTTGGATTGACCTTGATTCTAGTCATTAGTTGCACGCTGGTTGCCATGGCTGCGCAGTGGAATTCCAAGCCGTTCCAGCATGACATGGCAATTTCATTGTTTCCGGCTTCATCAACAATCCAAGTCAAGGATCGCATTGATATTCCTGAGCGTTACCGCCGTGAACAAAAAAGCGCTGTCAGTCTTGAATTTAGCTTGCATGCCGCGTTGACGATTGATGCGATTGAAGGGGGAAAAGTCACCTTAAAAAAAGGCAGAGACACATCGGTTCCGCTGAAACATTACAAATTGACCTTGCCCCCGGCACAGCAATCGGTTGTTCTGCACTATAGCGGTGTCATCAATCATCCGGTTCAGGGTCCAGGTCAGGAATATTCGCGTAGTTTTGGATCTACGCCAGGGGTTATTTCTGATCAGGGCGTGTTTTTGGCCAGCTCAAGCGCCTGGTATCCTCAATTTGCAGATCCAATGGTCTCGTTCCGGTTGCGTATCCAATTACCTGATGGATGGGATGTTGTCAGTCAAGGAGAATTAGTCGATGAGCAGCTTGAGAATTCGACTAAAACAGTGACTTGGGAAGAGCTGCACCCGCAAGATAATATTTATCTTGTCGCGGGACAATATCAACGTTACACCCAGTCCGCTGGCGCGACGTTAACCATGGTGTATTTGCGCAGCGAGGACAAAGCATTGGCGCAGAAATATCTGGATGCCACCGCCCAATATCTGACGATGTATAACCAGTTATTGGGTCTTTATCCCTACAAAAAATTTGCGCTGGTCGAGAATTTCTGGGAAACCGGCTATGGCATGCCCTCATTTACTTTGTTGGGGCCAAAAGTCATTCGCTTTCCATTCATCCTGCATTCCTCTTACCCCCATGAAATTTTGCATAACTACTGGGGCAATGGCGTCTTTGTAGATTATAAAAAAGGTAATTGGGCCGAAGGATTGACTGCGTATTTAGCCGATCATCTGGTTAATGAGCAGCGCGGTAAAGGCGTCGAGTACCGACGTGATGTATTGCAAAAATATGCGGATTTTGTCGGCAAAGAAAAAGATTTTCCAGTTGCTAAATTTGTTTCGCGCCATAGTCCCAGCACAGAAGCTGTCGGCTACGGCAAGACCATGATGTTTTTCCATATGTTGCGTCAGGAACTGGGTGATAAAGATTTTATTCGCGCGTTACAGCGTTTTTACCGTGAATATCAATTTACCCAGGCGACTTTCGATGACTTGCAAAATACATTGAATGACATCGCCGGTCAGGATTTTTCTCCATTATTTCAGCAATGGATTGATGAGAGTGGTGCACCGGATCTGGTGTTACAGCAAGCGGAAACTGAACCCACTGCCAATGGTTTTCAACTGAAAATGGTTATCAAACAAACCCAGCAAGGCCAACCCTATCACCTAACGGTGCCAGTCGCCGTGTATCTGGAAGGCCAGGAACAAGCGGTTCAGTCGCAGGTCAGGCTAAATCAGCGCACGCATCACATTGAAATGGACGTTAATGCGCGTCCAATACGGGTTGATATTGACCCGGAATTTGACGTGTTTCGTCGTCTGGACAGCCGCGAAATACCGGCGGCGTTGTCACAAGGGTTTGGCGCTGAAAAACCATTATTGGTGCTACCTGCGCAAGCAACGCAGACGGTGTTGCAGGCATATGCTGCATTGGCTGAAAACTGGCGCAACACGCAGACGGATGCACTGGAGATAGTCAGCGATGATCAGCTCGATCGCATACCAACGAATCGTGTAGTGTGGGTCATGGGCTGGCAAAATAAATTTCGTAAGCATGTGCTCGATGGACTTTCTGACCATGCTGTGAAGTATGACAGCAAGCAAATCATTGTAAATAAACAGCGATATTCACAGGATCAGCATTCTATTGTTCTAACTACAAGGCAGCCATCTAATCCAGATAAAACCCTGTTGTGGGTGGCGTCTGATCTACCGGATGCTATTGTAGAACTAGCCAGGAAATTGCCACACTATCGTAAATACAGCTATCTGGGGTTTGACGGCGATGAACTGACCAATGTTTTAAAAGGCCAATGGCCAGTCACCACGTCACCCTTGTCCAGACGGGTGACTCAAAAGGACAATGCGCCCGTTAAGCAACGTGGTGATGGCAAGCTGGTCCCGCGCCAAGCGTTGGCACAATTACCACCGGTTTTTTCTGAGCGCCGTATGATGGCCGATATTACCTATCTGGCCAGTGAGGAATTTAAAGGACGCGAATTGGGCAGCAAGGAACTGGATAGGGCGGCGGAATATATCGCCGAAAATTTTCAGCAGGCCGGTTTGATGCCGGGCGGCGATGATAATAGCTTCTATCAAATGTGGCGGCAGGATGTGGGGGAGCCCAAAGGGGAAATACCCTTACGCAATGTGATCGGTATCCTACCGGGCAGCGACCCGCAACTCGCGTCAGAAAGCCTCATTATTGGTGCGCATTATGATCATTTAGGGTTGGGTTGGCCGGATGTACGCGCTGGTAATCAGGGAAAAATCCATTATGGCGCAGATGATAATGCCAGCGGTGTAGCGGTGATGATGGAACTGGCACGACTGGCCGCTAAACAATGGCAACCGGCACGCAGCATTATTTTT
>JAJFJI010000273.1 GCA_021774205.1 Nitrosomonas sp. | reverse complement strand
ACCGGTCGGGCTTGTAACATTAATTTCGGTGAGGAAATCACCAATCACATCCAAGCCTACCAACATTAATCCGTCATCGCGTAATGTCGTGCCCAATGTTTCTGCAATTTCACGGTCGCGTTTGCTCAGTGGTTGAACGATACCCGTGCCACCGGCCGCAAGGTTGCCACGTGTTTCGCCGGGTCTGGGAATGCGAGCTAGTGCGTATGGTACAGCTTGTCCAGCGATAACAATAATGCGTTTATCTCCTTTGGAAATTTCTGGAAGATACTGTTGAGCCATTACGGTACGTGTTCCATAATGGGTAAGTGTTTCAAGAATAACACTCACATTATAATCAGCAAGATGAAGGCGAAAAACACTGGCGCCGCCCATGCCATCGAGTGGTTTCAGCACAATGTCGCGATGTTCAGCGAGAAATTCCCGGATTAAACATTCCTGCTTGGTTACCAGCGTGGGCGCAATAAATTGTTGAAATTTTGCGATACTAAGTTTTTCGTTATAATCACGTACCGCCCGGGGACTATTGATAATATACGCACCCTGGTCTTCAGCGAGTTCCAGTAAATAAGTACTGTAGATATATTCTATATCAAATGGCGGGTCCTTACGCATCAGGACAGCATCAAACGCTTGTAACGGTGTTTCTTTTGTTTCGCCTGTTTGATGCCAGGGGCTGTCTTCATGCGTTTTTTCAATTAAGGCTAGGCTGCGAGCAAATCCAACAGTCTTGTCATGTTTCCACACAAGATCTTTTTGCTGCATGACAAATAGCTGATGATTGCGGGTGGCAGCTTCACGCATCATGGCAAAACTCGAATCCTTGCTAGGTTTGATTGATTCCAAAGGATCGAGAATGAAGGCGAGTTTCATTGGGATTGGATAGTCATGTTTTGAAGTGTAACGTCAGGCACTGGAAAGAAAATTTCTTCATTTTTAGCGGCTAACCACGTTTTTAGGTTTATTGGGGTCACTTTGCGCTAGTTCTTGCGCAGCCGAGAGTAACGCGAGGCGCGCTATCACGCTATAAACGTAGAAACGATTTGAGATGAAATCCGGGCGTGCGGTATGATTAGGGAGCAAGCAAGTGGTATCAAAAGCCAGTGGTACAAAATGCATGCCTGGTGCATTGAGATTTTCGTCAGTTCCGCGTCCGGTATGCACGCGGTAAAATCCGCCGACTACATAGTGATCAATCATGTAGACCACAGGTTCTGCCACTGCCTCGTTTATGCTTTCAAATGTGTATACGCCCTCTTGCACCAAAACATCCGATACCGGAAGACCTTCTTTTACTTTGGCCATTTTATTTCGCTGCTTGCGATTAAGTGAATAAATATCAGCGCCATCTTTTATGGTCATAACGCCCATCCCATATGTGCCCGCATCTGCTTTTACAATGATGAATGGTTTTTCCTTGACGCCATATTGGGTATATTTTTCTTGAATATTGGAGAGAATCTCGTTGACGGCGCTGGCCACGCAATCCACGCCTTTTTTTTCTTGAAAATTAATTTTTCCACAAGAGGCAAATTGGGGGTTGATGAGCCATGGGTCAATGCCAATTAAATCAGAAAATTCTTGTGCAACGTTATCATAAGCTAAGAAATGCATCGATTTTCTACGGGTTGTCCAACCTGCATGCAACGGTGGGATGACAACTTGGTCAAGATTTTGCAGGATTTCAGGAATGCCTGTTGATAAATCGTTATTAAGCAATACGGTGCATGGATCAAAGCCTTTAACACTCAGGCGGTTATTGTTTCGTTCGATTGGTTCCAGGGTAAGCATATTGCCGTCCGGGAGGTCAAAATCGGTGGCGGTTTTAATTTCAGGCAATAATGAACCGATACGGACATGCATGCCCGCGTGCCGCATAATGTTTTGCAGCGTCGCTACATTTTGCAAATAAAATGTGTTGCGTGTGTGATTTTCCGGGATGAGTAGCACGCTATGCGTATCAGGGCAGATTTTTTCAACGGCGGTCATCATCGCTTGTACGCACAACGGCATGAATTCTGAGTTTAAATTATTGAAGCCGCCGGGGAATAAATTGGTATCGACGGGCGCCAGTTTAAAGCCGCTGTTACGTAGATCAACCGAACAGTAGAAAGGAACGCTATGATTTTGCCATTTCTTGCGTAGCCAGTGCTCAATCGTTGGCATGGCGTTAATGATCCGGTTTTCTAGATCGAGAATGGGTCCACGAAGTGCGCTGGAAAGATGAGGAGTTGGCATTGAGCTGTATAATGTAGAATCAATGCTATTATAGCATTGCGGATATTTTTAATGGTTGTGTCTGTAAGTTTTTTGACAATTCGGGAAGCTCATTTTTGCCATTGTCAACAGTTCAGAAGAAATTTCAAGGGGTATTGTGTTGAGTCTGAACTTTTGCTTGTCTTATCTGTCGTTGTGATTCAATTAATTTCTTGGTTTCCTTAATCAATGCCTAATGTACTGGAACTTGTTCTTATTCTACTCGCTATAGCTGTCTTGGCGGTGGTGGTTTTTCGTTTGTTACGTCTGCCACCGATGCTTGGATATCTTCTTGCTGGTGTTTTTATTGGGCCGCATGCATTGGGATGGATACCGGACAATGAAGAAACGCGTCACTTGGCTGAATTTGGCGTTGTGTTTCTGATGTTTAGTATTGGGCTTGAGTTTAGTCTTCCTAAGCTGGTCACCATGAAGCGTATTGTATTTGGTTTTGGTGCGGCGCAGGTTTTTTTGACGATTTTATTCGTCATGGCCGTGTCATGGGTATTGGCGCTTGATTGGCGCGTTGGGCTGGCGCTAGGTGGCGCGCTCGCAATGTCTTCTACTGCCATCGTTAGCAAAATGCTGGCGGAACGGTTAGAGCTAAATTCAGCACATGGACGGCAGATTATTGGTGTATTGCTTTTCCAGGATCTGGCAGTCGTGCCGCTGTTGATTATGATTCCGGCGTTGGCGAGTACTGGCGATAGTGAGACAAATTATGGTGTGATGTATGCAATCGCCTTTTTTAATGCATTGGTGGTGCTCGCGCTCATCCTGTTTTTGGGGCAGCGGCTAATGCGCCCGTGGTTTCATCTGGTTGCGAGACAGCGATCTTCTGAATTATTTGTGCTAAATGTTTTACTGATAACGTTAGGGCTTGCCTGGTTGACCGATATTGCCGGTCTTTCCTTAGCATTGGGCGCTTTTCTTGCTGGCATGTTGATTTCTGAAACAGAGTATCGGTATCAGGTAGAGGATGATATCAAACCATTCCGTGATATTTTGCTGGGACTGTTTTTTATTACTATCGGCATGTTGCTGGATATGCAAGTTGTGATGCAAAATTTCCTGTGGGTTATATTGATATTGACCGCACTGATTGTGCTGAAAGTGCTTTTGATTACGGGTTTGTCACGTTTTTTTGGTGCGAATTCCAGTGTGGCGGCGAGAACTGGATTGAATTTGGCGCAGGGTGGCGAATTTGGTTTTGTGTTACTGGCCCTGGCCGGTGCTACCGGATTGGTTGAAAATGCAATTTTGCAGCCGGTGCTGGCTGCCGTGGTGTTGTCGATGTTTGTCGCGCCATTTATCATTGAGCACAGTGAGCGAATGACAAAACGTTTTATTAATGCTGAATGGATCGATCGTGCTGTGCAAATTACGGCGATAGCCTCTCAAACCATGGTTGAAGAAGGTCATGTTATTGTTTGTGGTTATGGGCGGAGCGGGCAGAATGTTTCACGTTTATTGGAGAAAGAATCTATTCCATACCTTGCCTTGGATCTTGATCCGCAGCGTATTCACGAAGCTGCAAGCGCCGGAGAGTCAGTGGTTTATGGTGATGCGGCCCGGCGTGATGTTTTGGTTGCGGCGGGCATAATGCGTGCAAATGCATTGGTTGTGAGCTATACAGACACCGTTTCAGCATTAAAGATCCTTGCGCACGTTCGGGCGTTACGTCCAGAGTTATCTGTTGTGGTTCGAACGCGTGATGATGCAGATATTGATTTATTAAAGGACGCGGGTGCAACTGAAGTCGTGGCGGAGATTTTGGAAGGTAGTCTGATGCTGGCATCGCATGTGCTGTTACTGTTGAATGTTTCTTCAGGCCGGGTTTTGCGATGTATTCGTCAGACACGTGAGCAACGGTACCAGTTATTTCGCGCATTTTTTCATGGTGTTACCGATGAAATGGATGACAGCGAAGATAAGCTGTCACCAAGATTGCTCACGGTGGTCATTGTTGCAGGCGCTGCAGCGGTGAATGAAACGCTGGGTGAATTGGATTTGGCTAGCTTAGAAGTGGAAGTGACAGCGGTTAGACGGCACAATATTCGTGGATTATTACCAAGTAGTGATACGCGTCTGGAAGCGGGGGATGTGGTCGTATTGCAAGGTACACAGGAAAATCTTGCGGCAGCCGAGATAAAATTGCTGCAAGGCTAAATGTCGGAATTTGTGCGACTACAATGGACTAAACCTATTACATTACATTCTAAACTTTTCAAAAGATTCTCTGGGATGCATGGACAGAGTTGATTTGAAAGTGGTATAGTCGCCACTCTGCCCAAGCTCATTAGAAAATGGGCATATTAAGTTATTGCGTTTCGCGTAATAACAAGGGAGGGTGCGCTTTTTATCAAATAAAAAAGTTTTTTAGCGCAATGTTTAACATTTATGGAGGGTAATATGAATAAAGCTGTTCAGGCAGTTCTAGGTATGGGCCTATTATGTTTTGGTGCTTCGCAGGCATTGGCTGCGACAGATATTTCTAAATTGCCGCGTGTAACGCAA
>JAJFJI010000272.1 GCA_021774205.1 Nitrosomonas sp. | reverse complement strand
TGGTGACAACCTGGGGCATCATGCTGGTACTGGGCGTATTTTGCTGGTTAGTCACGCAACGGCTTTCAATTGATCCAGGGCCATTGCAGACCATGTTGGAAGGGGTGGTGTCAACAATGGAGGAAAGCATAGAAGCCCTATTGCCGGGTCGATCGCGACAGTTGCTACCGTTCATCGCAACATTGTGGATCTATATCGTTATTGCGAATCTAGTCGGGCTGATTCCACGGCTTCATTCTCCAACGGCAAATTTATCGGTAACAGCGGGTCTTGCTTTGCTGGTATTTTTGTCGGTACATTGGTTCGGTATGCGGAGTGCAGGGATACGTGGCTATTTCAAGCATTATTTGCGTCCTACGCCATTATTATTGCCATTTCACTTGATTAGTGAAGTTACGCGTACCATCGCGTTGGCGGTACGCTTGTTTGGCAATATCATGAGTCTGGAATTGGTTGCGTTACTGGTTCTGCTGGTAGCTGGACTGCTGGTGCCGGTGCCATTATTAATGTTGCACGTTGTTGAGGCGTTAGTGCAGGCATATATTTTTGGCATGCTGGCGCTCATTTACATTGCAGGCGCTATGCAATCACGACAAAATTATAAAGGAAACAATCCATGAATGACATGACCTGGTTTACCTTGTTTTCCACTGTGGCTGCGGCGATTGCGGTGGCAATTGGTATGATGCTGCCTGCGTTCGCGATGGGGCGCGCGATTGCCCAGGCATTGGATGCGCTGGCGCGTCAACCGGAAGCTGAGAAATCGATTATGCGTATCCTATTTATTGGGTTGGCAATGATTGAATCGTTGGCGATTTATATATTGGTGATTGTGTTGATTATATTGTTTCGCAATCCTTTGTTGGAATATTTGATTTAAACAAGATGAGAGATTGAGAACACGTGGAATTTGACTGGACCACCTTCATTCTGGAAATCATCAATTTCCTGATCCTGGTTTGGATTCTCAAGCGCTTTTTGTATCGACCTGTATTGGATGTGATTGCCAGACGTCGTGACGATATTGAAAAAACGCTTGCTGATGCGCAACATATCGAAGCTGAAGCAAATCGGATTAGGCAACAGAATGAACAGCAATTGGCTGACTGGGAAGATGAGAAGAAAACGGCTCAGGCGCGGTTGATGGCGGAATTGACGGCAATTCGAGAAAGTAAGATGGCTGCGTTGGAGGCTTCGATTTCAGAAGAAGCTGGGCGTCGGCGAGTGCTGGATAAACGGCGCCGAGTTGAATTTGAGCGTATGGTTGAGGAAAGGGGAGTCGAGCAAGGCGCTGAATTCTCTGCAAAATTACTTTCCAGGCTTGCTTCGCCTGAATTAGAGGCAAAACTATTCGGATTGCTGCTTGAAGATTTGCATCATTTGCGAATTGAAGATAAAAACGCCGTGAAAGAGGCTTCAACCGAAGTGGGGTTAAAGATCAATGTGCAAAGTGTGTTCTCGTTGGATAAGAACAAGCAGAATATGCTATCAAGTGCTTTAGCTGAAATAATTGGAAGAAAGGTACCGGTTGAATATTCCATCAACCCCAAATTGATTTCGGGATACCAGGTTGATATTGGCCCTTGGGTGCTGCATGCCAATCTGCGTGATGAATTAAAGTTTTTCCGTGGCGTATTGCAGCATGCGCAGTGAGCAGGTTTCATCAGCGGGTTCTCAGGTTAACACTCCATTAGCGCGGCAAGCGGCATGGCTGTCAGGTTACCGGTTTGGCTTGCGTTTATCGGAGCTTGGCGCGGTGGCTTCCGTGGGCGATGGCATTGCCTGGATTGACGGCCTGCCTTCGGCCTGTATGGATGAGATTGTTCGGTTGGAGGATGGCAGTCAGGCGCTGGTTTTTCATCTTGCGCATAATCGGATAGGCGCTATCCTGTTATGTCAGACTACGCGAATAACCGCTGGTGCTAAAGCCTTCCTGACCGGTAAGGCTTTGAGTATGGGTGTTGGTGATGCCTTGCTTGGCCGCGTGATTGATCCCTTAGGTGCTGTACTCGATAATGGCGAAGCACTTTCATGCAGCGCCTACCGTCAGCTGGATGTTCGTTCGCCGCCGATTATTGCTCGTGATTTTGTGGCGCAACCCATGTATACCGGCAATAAAATTGTCGACACGATGCTTCCTATTGGCAAAGGACAGCGGCAATTAATTATTGGTGATAATGGTGCTGGTAAAAGTGCGCTTGCTATCGATACAGTTATCAATCAGCGCGGTAAAAATGTTTATTGCGTTTATGTGCTGATCGGGCAAAAGCGTTCTACCGTGGTAAATACTATCGAAACGTTGCGTCGCGCTGACGCAATGGCTTATACCGTTGTTGTGGTGGCAGAGGCAACTGCCATGCCAGGTTTAAAATATCTGGCACCATTTGCTGGCTGTACCGTCGCTGAAGCATGGATGGCAGCTGGGCATGATACCTTGGTTGTCTATGACGATTTAACGACGCATGCGCGAAGCTATCGCGAACTTTCGTTATTGTTACGCAGGCCACCGGGGAGAGAGGCCTACCCTGGCGATATTTTTTACTTACATTCCCGCTTGCTAGAACGTTCGACGCGTCTGTCTGCAAACCATGGGGGGGGTAGTATGACCGCGTTGCCGATCATTGAAACCGAGCAGGGTGAAATTACCGCTTATATTCCAACTAATCTGATTTCAATCACGGATGGGCAGATTTACCTTGACCACCAGTTATTTGCCCGTGGTTTTTTGCCTGCTATTGATGTGACCCGTTCAGTGTCACGCATTGGGGGGAAGGCTCAACATCACAATATAAAAAATGAAGCGGGCCGGATGAAGCTGGATTATCTGCAGTTTATTGAATTGGAAGTGTTTACACGTTTTGGTTCGCGACTGGAAGCGGGCATGGAGGCACGCATTCATCGGGGCCAGGTACTGCGTGAAATGCTCAAGCAAGATTTACTGGCGCCACTGACCATTGAATTTCAGATGGCCTGGTTGGTGGCGTACAACGAAGGGTTATTTGATAATATCAGCTTGGAACAGGTGAAGCCACGTCTGGCACTGCTACAGGCGCAAGTGGCGCGTTCCAGTGTTAGTGTCGACGAAGGTCATGATCAATGGAAAATTCTGGTGTATACCTGGTTAAAATAAACTTAGAAGTGTAACTATTCAGCTTACCCCTAACATTCGCCATTTCGGTGTTACAAAATGAACATTGTCACATGACAATATTCATTTTGTGCCTTGAGCTGACGAATTTTGGGGACAACCTGAACAGTTCGATGTACTGAATTGTTACTTAGAGCATGTCATTTGTAGTGGTCAATCGTGGTTATTTAGGATAATTATGACATGGGTAAACAAGGTGAGCTGAAAGAGCGGCTGGCAACGCTGGATGAAATCGGTGGCATTATGAACGCGATGAAGAATCTGGCTTTACTTGAAACGCATAAGTTGGCGGTTTTCCTAGATACGCAACGACGTGCGGTGATCAGTATTGAAGCGGCGGCTCAGGATTTTTTAGGCT
>JAJFJI010000271.1 GCA_021774205.1 Nitrosomonas sp. | reverse complement strand
AGCGTATAAAAAATACTCTTAAGATTAATGTCGACAATTCGATCAAATTCATCGTCACTAATTTCTGCAATTTCTTTAAAAATAAGAATACCGGCATTGTTAACCAGAATATCAATTTGCCCAAAATGATTGATGGCTGTGTCAAATAACTGGCGAACTGCTACCGCCTGGCTGACATCGGCTTTAACAGCCAGACACTCACCCCCGGCATCAGTAATTTCAGTACAAATCTTGTCAGCAGCCTGCTGATCTCTCACGTAGTTAACAACAACTTTAGCGCCTGCATGTGCAAGGGTATGTGCAATTTCCGCACCAATCCCGCGCGATGCACCTGTAATGACAGCAACTTTATTCTGAAGGATTTTCATGTTTATCTTATCAATCCAAGGTTCTTTTAAGGGGTTCATCCAGAAATTATGCACTTTCATGTGCTACCGGCAAGAACATCATTGAACTAGGCCGACTTAAATCTATCGCACCTCATTCAATATCAATCGTTACTCCCATTCCAGTTGCTAAGTTGGCAACGACGCTAGACACGGCCAGTTTTTAATACCAATCACTCGCCCGCCTTTTATAAAGCAAGATTGACACCATGATTATTTATCCAATAAAATCATATGAATACAATATCATTTATTAAGAGAAAGTGGCTAGATTGTCGTTATTCGCGAACAGAAAAACCATTGATATAAATAACATATTGTTTTATCGATGTTCTTATTGTGTCACCAAGGAGACAACACGCAGAAAAATTAGTTAAGCCTCTACATTTCCTGAAGCAGATCTCACTTCAAAGCAACGCATCAATACCTAGCTGGTCATTTGCTTCAAGAAATCTATGGCTAATCTTTCTGAATTGAATGAGAATGCATGGCATATAATGACCGGATTACTCATTTCTAACTATGTTAAATAGATTAAAAAAATTGTCTGTGGTTGCCATGGCGATTTCATCAATACTTGTTAAACGTAACCTGGCAATTTCTTCAGCTACATACCGGACAAAGGCAGGTTGATTAAGCTTTCCACGATGCGGCACTGGCGCCAGATAGGGCGAGTCAGTTTCGATTAACATCCGATCTAATGGGATTTCCTTAGCCACTTCTTTGAGTGCTTTTGCGTTCTTAAACGTAACAATCCCCGAAAAAGAGATATAAAAATTCATCGCGATGGCCTGTTGCGCGACATCACAGCTCTCGGTAAAACAATGCATGACACCGCCAACTTGATCTGCGTTCTCTTCCGCCATAATACGCAGCGTATCCGCAGCCGCCGACCGCGTATGAATAATGAGCGGCTTATTACATTTTAGTGCGGCGCGTATATGCTGCCTAAATCGTTCCCGCTGCCACTCAAGATCACCTTTAAGACGAAAATAATCCAAACCAGTTTCACCGACTGCAACAACTTTCGGGTGATCCGCGAGTTTAGCTAATTGATCCGCTTGCGGCTCATCCAGATTTTCATAATCCGGATGTACGCCAACCGTTGCATAAAGATGCTCATATCTTTCAGCAAGTGCGCGCACCTGTGGAAAATCCGTTAGATTGACACTAATGCACAATGCATGGCTAACATCATTTTCTTGCATATTTTTCAACAATTCATCAAGATTTTTTGCAAGATCCGGAAAATCAAGATGACAGTGGGAATCTACAAACATGGAAGTAAATAATGAAGAAAATGAAATTTAGTCGAATCGTTAAAACTTTTCGCGTATTGCATCTGCCCAACAATTGGGCGTCTCAAATACACGCACTTGTTCCAGGCGCAAATGATTTCCATAATTGTCCAAATAAGCTTTATCTAAAATACGAAATGCGGCAAGCGCCAAATTTTCAGCCGTCGGTTGTGAATCAAATATAACCGTTTTATGCTTTTCAAGTGATTGCAAAAATTTTAATACGAGCGTATCACCCGAATAGACGAGAAAAGCATGATCCCATTTATCAACCAATACTCTTTTGGCGATCTGCTTGACTTCTGAAAAATCCATCACCATTCCTTGCTCTGCTACCCCTTCATCGGTAATAATATTACCTGACAACGTTATTTCAATCGCATAGCGATGGCCATGAAGATGACGACACTGACTATTATGCGAAGAAATACGATGGCCTGCATCAAATTCCAATCTGCGTGTAATTAACATTCGACGTATTTATTGTAATATTCCGATATAACCTAGCGAGATTGTAACATTGCCACCAACAGTAAAAAAATTGAATATTACCAGCCATAGTCGCGATAGTGCCGGCATGGTCTACGTCTACCCTGTCGTATCGCGCCGTGCTGGTGGCGTTTCGGTAGGCATTAATCTTAATCCCAATAATGCTTGCAACTGGCGTTGCATTTATTGTCAAGTACCCGGGCTCAAACGCGGAACCGCACCGAAAATTGATCTAATCAAACTTGAATCAGAATTGCGTACTTTTTTGCATGAATTGTTACATGGTGACTTTATGCAGCAGCATGTACCCGTTGAAGCCAGACGTATCAATGATATTGCTTTATCCGGTAACGGCGAGCCAACCAGCGCTAAAGAATTTGAGCACGTCATTCAATTAATTGAACAGGTAAAGCACGAATTGGCTGATCTTCCCGATGATCTAAAGCTAGTACTCATTACCAACGGCAGCTTGATTAACCGGGCCTATGTACAAGCAGGATTGGCACGCATGGCAAAACTAAATGGAGAAATCTGGTTCAAGCTTGATAGCGCCACACGAGATGGAAGGCAATATATCAACCATACGCAAACCAGTTTGAGACAGGCTCGTGAAAATTTAAAGTTAGCGGCATCGTTATGCCACACCTGGCTACAAACCTGCGTCTTTCAAATTAATGGCGAACCACCAACCGAAAAAGAAATACATGCATATTTGGAATTTGTGGATAGTCTATTGCAGCAAGGTGTACCACTGAAAGGTGTTTTATTATACGGCATCGCTCGACCATCAATGCAGCC
>JAJFJI010000028.1 GCA_021774205.1 Nitrosomonas sp. | reverse complement strand
TTTTCAGCGCTTCGGCAGGGAGAATCAAGATTTGGCAGCCAGGTAATACGCCCGGTTTCAATTCGTTGCTTTAATTCCGGGCAATCAGGCAGCACAGATTCAGGTGGTCCGCATATTGTTATCGATTTAACTCGATCACTGGCTTCAAGCGCATCCAGTACGCGAATAATCATTGGGGTGCCGCAAATGGGCGCAATTGCTTTGCAAGTAGCTCCCGTGTGCTGGGTGATTGGATCATTTGCGGTACGATCAGCCGCCAGTACCACCGCAGCAAATTGATTTGTTTGGTTCATTTTGAATTTAACTATTTAAATTTTTTGGCAATTTTTCGGCTGCTATTTCGTCATAGTTTATTGTAGTGTTTTTTTATAAATACGGTAACGTTTGTACTGCTTGCTGCCGATGCTGTCGAGCATTCCACGCATTGCTTTGTTATCCTCAAGTATCCATGACATCTCAACTTCTTTAATCCCCCTGTTCAGGCCAATTTGCCGCGGCGCATCGATCACCATGAAAGCCAACGCCATGCCAAGAGGCGTATGATGAAATTGTTTGCGTACGCCCATTAACGGTATTCGAGCCGTATGAATTTTCCGAAATTTAAGCCTTTTAATTAGTTTTAGCCATCCAAAAGGAAATAATCTGCCATTTAGCTCCGCAAAGACTTCGTTGAGATTAGGAAGCGCTACCATAAATGCTGCAGGCATGCCATTAACTTCAGCGATCTGGATGAAATCATCCGGCACCAGCAAGCGGAGACTGTTGCCAAGTTCGGTAAACTCAGCTGCAGTAAAAGGAACAAAGCCCCAGTTTTCTGACCATGCGTCATTGAATATATTCCGCAGCATTTCAATTTCGATATTAAATTTTTTACGGTTAAGCGGTCTTAATCGCACTTGGTTTGAAAATTTCTTGATAAGTGTGCGCATGACACGCGGTTTTTCGAAGTCAACGTTGACCCAATAGGCCAATAAATCTTTGGCTGGTTGATAACCGTGTGATTCAAGTAAGGCGCCATACCACTTAGGGGAATGCGGCATCATGATAACGGGTGGCGAATCAAATCCTTCCACCAGAACGCCGCATTCCTGGTTAATGGAGAGATTGAACGGCCCGCTGATATGCCGAGCATGCCGCGCAGCCAACCATGCTTCTGCGTGAAGCAAGAGTGCTGAAAATACGGTTGGATCATTGATGCATTCCAGTGCGCCAAAATGACCGGTATCTGCACCATAGCGTTGACGGTGGAGGGAATCTATTTGTGCGCTGATTCTGCCTGCTGGCCGATTATTTTTGTAAGCCACCCAGGCCTGCCATTCTCCATGTTTAAAAAAAGGATTAAATTTAGAATAATGCAACCGTCGTTCCAGGCGCAATGGAGGAATCCACCTCGAATCATCCGAGTAGATGTGCCAAGGGACATCAATAAATTTTCCCATGTCTTGATAGGATGTTACCGGCCGTATAGTCAATGATGCCGCGTTTGCTTCCTTTTTATTTGCATTCATGACATATTGTAGCTGGATAGGACAGCTAAATCATACTGGTTGGGAATTAATACGCTCGTTTTTATTAGATTCGGCTGCAGCTGAATTGGAGAATTCCTCAAGCGAAGCAGGGCTAGGTTGAGGAAGTTCTAGATGAACGGCGGCCAAAGATACCGAAAAGGAGAAATGTAAGGATCACAATTTATAATGGTGTTGAGAATTATGATGCTGAAATTGTAGCGAATACAGGAAAACTTTCTAAATGATTAGTGAGAATTCCATTGCTGCCAGGGTAGAGAAAGTGTGCGCTGTTTAGCGTCAAGCAGGCCGGTGACATCTCTATACTGCAAAGCTGTTCAGATTTCTTTTGCGTGTCGTAGAAGATTGGAAATAAGTGTGCAAAAAACCTCTTTGGGGTGAGGTTCGATACCTGGCGATTGATCCGCTTCAATACATTTTTCATCTGTTATTTCAAAGCAAAAGTCACGGAATTTATTCCAATCTTCGTTGTATCGCAGCAGATTTTCCTGGGGGATAAATAGCCGCAAGGTTGCAAAGTCTTCCTGCATTTCAGGTAATCTGTCACAAAGGTATTTGTTAACATTTTCAGGCCATTCAATGGGTCTAGGATACATGCCCGCGAGTTCTGATTCAAAGGTATAACGAAAATTGTTGATGGCATCCATTCGTCGTTTGCGATTAACAACGCCAATACCTAAGGAGAAAATGCCTATTACGCCAAATAAAATAAAAGGCCATAATGGAACAGTTTCAAAGTACCCGGATATTTGATCTAAATATACACTCACGGTTTACTCATTTTTTATTAAAGGTTAGAAAAAAGTAATAATTCAGTCATCTAAACTAACGGTCCGATAGTACTGAATCATCACACAAAAAAACAGCTGCGTACATTTGCAAATTTTATTTACTTCAATTTTAACCTGTTAAAGCCATACCATAATAATATAGCAGCATCATAGTGCCACAGGATGAAACAGGGATCAACATGGGTTTTGTCGGAATGAAAAAATACAATGAAGCTATTTAGAAGGTCGGTAATAAAATTTTTTCAAATTCGAATTTTGTTCGGTTTGTTTATATTTTCGCCGCTGTTCTGTGTAAACATCGTTTCCGCTAATTCGGCGGCAATCGTATCCGCCCACCGACTGGCTACCGAAGCAGGAGAGGCAGTGATAATTCAGGGCGGCAATGCATTTGATGCGGCGGTGGCGGTTGCCGCGGCCTTAGCTGTGGTTGAACCTTATGCGTCGGGCCTGGGTGGTGGCGGATTCTGGTTGTTGCATCGTGCCCTTGATAACCGGGATATCATGATTGACGGACGTGAAACCGCGCCGGGAAGAGCATCAGAGCGGATGTACCTGGATGCGGAGAATAGGCCAATTCGCGGTGCTTCACTGAATGGACCAGGCGCTGCTGCGATCCCTGGCACACCCGCAGCATTGGTGCATATTGCTCGCAATTACGGTAACTTAACACTGGCGCAGAGTCTTGCGCCGGCAATTAAATTGGCACGTGACGGATTCAACATTGGTGCGCGTTTTGCCAGAACCATCGAAAATCATCAGAATAAATTACGCCGTGACCAAAAAGCGGCGCGTATTTTTTTACAGGATGGCGCGGCCCCCGCAGTCGGGACATTATTGCGTCAGCCACAGCTTGCGGCAACTTTGGCAGAAATTGCAAAGCAAGGTGAAAATGGTTTTTACCGTGGCCGTGTGGCGCGAGAAATGGTCCAGTCTATTACGCGGGCAGGTGGAATCTGGGAATATAAGGATTTATATCAATATCGGGTAGTTGAACGTAAACCCGTTAAATTTACTTACCGTGGAACACATGTCATAACAGCTTCCTTGCCTTCGGCTGGCGGACTGTCCCTGGCACAGGGACTTAACATCCTTGAGAATTTTTCTTTATCGGAATTGAGCCAATCGGACAAGGCTCACTTAATCGTTGAAGCGTTGCGCCACGCTTATCAAGACCGTATCGACTATCTGGGCGACAGTGATTTTGTCAATGTGCCAGAACAGAGGCTCATGAGTAAAGCTTATGCGCGTAAACGGGCTGCTGAGATACGTTTGGATCGGGCTTCATCAGAATTGGGTCGTACTGCGTCCATGGTAGAGGAAGGGACTGAAACGACGCATTTTTCAATCATGGATAAAGATGGAAACCGGGTAGCGGCGACGATGAGTATTAATACTTTTTTTGGTTCGGGATTTGTCGCGGGCGAGACAGGTGTATTGCTCAATAATGAAATGGATGATTTTTCAAGCGGCGGTAATATGCCAAATGTTTACGGTTTGTATGGTGGAAAGGCAAATAACATTTTGCCTGGTAAACGCCCGTTATCCAGTATGTCGCCAACCTTTCTGGAAAATGAAAAAGGGATTTTAATCCTTGGCACACCCGGTGGTTCACGTATTATCAGTATGCTCTTGTTGGCAATTGTTGATTATGTGGACAATCAACAGACTGACCCAGTGAAATTGGTTTCCAATTCCCGTTTTCATCATCAATATCTGCCGGATCGAGTTGAGATAGAGTCTAATGCATTCGATGATAAATGGGTCGCTAGATTGGTGCAGAAAGGTCATGTCGTCAAAACAGAAAAACGGCGATGGGGGAATATGCAGTTAATTTTTTTTGATAAGAAATCTCGCTTATCCTATGTAGCGAATGACCCTCGTGGCGCAGTAGATACTCGTTATTAAACATTTGGCAAGATCAGTTTGTTGGCAGAGGCAAAAAATAGAATTGACCAGAGGCTGCTAAATGCGTTATTTTACTGGGTTTTAGTGACATATTTTCCAGCATGATTGATACGCTGGGCATTTTATGACCAAGTCATCCAAACCTAAACCTGTTACATTTTCCCAGCCAGAAAGTTTTGAAGCAGCATCAGCCGAACTGGAGGGTATCGTGGCGCGGATGGAAGCTGGACAATTGTCATTAGAAGATTCTCTTGCCGCTTATAAGCGTGGGGCAGAGCTGCTGCAATACTGTCAAAATACTTTACAAAACGCACAACAACAGGTGCGTATACTTGAAGCGGATATGCTGAAAAATTTTTCTACGCCTGGTGCTGATGATCGCTGACTTTCAAAATTGGTCGAAAGGTTGCCAGACACGTATCGAGACATTTCTGGACACCCGGCTCCCCGTAGCTGAATGTGCACCCGAACGATTGCATCATGCGATGCGTTACGTTGTACTGGGCGGTGGGAAACGGGTGCGTCCATTGCTGTCTTTTGCGGCTGGCGAATTGGGTATGGCGGATGAAGCGCGTGTAACGACTGTGGCCGCTGCTGTTGAATTGATTCACGCTTATTCTTTGGTGCATGATGATTTGCCGTGCATGGACGATGATATATTGCGACGCGGTAAACCGACTTGTCATATAGCTTATGATGAAGCGACAGCGTTGTTAACGGGCGATAGTTTGCAAAGCCTGGCCTTTCAGTTGCTGGCGGAACAATGTTTGGCTGATTCTGCACAAATACAGTTGGAAATGATCAAACAACTTGCGCTGGCATCAGGTTCTCGAGGTATGGCTGGTGGTCAGGCAGTTGATCTGGCAAGTGTCGGCAAGACATTAAGTTTGCCAGCGCTGGAGTTTATGCATATTCACAAGACTGGTGCGTTGATCCGAGCGGCAGTCATGCTTGGTGCGCGTTGTGGTAATCGCTTGCGTGACGCACAGCTAAACAGCCTTGATCATTATGCAAAATGCGTTGGTCTGGCTTTTCAAGTTGTCGATGATGTGCTTGATGCTGAAGCCACGACTGCAACGCTGGGAAAAACAGCGGGTAAGGATGCAGATAATGACAAGCCAACTTATGTCAGCATCCTAGGTGTTAGTCAGGCGCGCGAATTAGCCGATACCTTGCGACGCGACGCTTTTCAGGCATTGGAGAATTTTGGCGAAGAAGCCACAAGACTAAGACAAGTAACTGATTTTATTATTCAGCGCGAATTCTAAGCGTTATTTTTTTCATTAAGTTTTTTTGAATTCGAATGTACCCTCTGCTAGACACTATTAATTCACCTTTGGAATTGCGCGCATTGGAGCGCAAGCAGTTGCCGCAATTTGCCAAGGAGTTACGCAGTTTTCTGATCGAATCAGTCGCCAATACTGGCGGGCACCTGTCGTCCAATCTTGGCACGGTTGAGTTAACCATTGCTTTGCATTATATTTTTAACACACCGAATGATCGGTTAGTGTGGGATGTCGGCCATCAGACTTATGCGCACAAAATCCTCACAGGTCGCCGTGAAGGTATGAACCG
>JAJFJI010000270.1 GCA_021774205.1 Nitrosomonas sp. | reverse complement strand
TGCGGCGCACGGATACCGGGTGGGAAAGTAGCATCCTATTGGAAACACCACATTCAATTACTAGTTTTGGTGAAGATGAATCAGGTAATGTGTATTTAGCGGATAGCGGTGGTGCGTTATATCAGATCGTTGAAACAGTTGAAATCGCATTTAGTGGATTAGCACCGGTTTATTCCGTTGGTCAGACAATACAATTAAGCCTGAATGAATTGTCCGGTCCACGGTCGGGCGCTGTGGACTTATGGGTGGCAATTCAATTGCCGAGTAACGACCTATTATTTTTGAACTCGGTTTCTGAGTTAACGCCTTTACCATTTAAAACCAATGTACCCATTAATGAAACTTCGCAACCCGTATTCATTCAGGTGCCAAGCGGGATTAGTAGTGGGACATATACCCTTCTTGCTGTGTATAGCGAACAAGGCGCGACTTTTGATCAGCTAGGCGCTAAATTAAGATCAAACCTATTAAGTCAGACAACAAGGGTGCTTTAACTTGTGCTCAATGAGTATTGAGTTACTCACATTATTACAACGAATTGTAACGCAGAAAAAAAGAAACAACGGCGGGCTATCAGCTTCATCGCGTTCCTCACCTTAGAGGTCCGTGCCATAGTGAAAAATATGCGTCTTCTTTTCATGAGATGACTTTTTACTATCGCGGTCAACTGAGGATGTTAGGTTTAAAGTGCCAAAGCCTCCTTGGAGAAATTGTTTTGTGCCAAAAGTATCCATAAAATAACATGTCGTTTTAAGATAATTTGCGCGCGCTTGTTTCCTGAATAACAGGGATGCCATCAATGATAGGAAATGCCAGTTGATCAGATTCGCAAATAAGATCATTTTCGGATTTTCGATATTTTATTGGTTTCTTGCATAACGGACATACCATAGTGTTCAGTGGCGTAATGACCTTGAATTTCTCCCTTATTTTGTTAAGAATCACTTCTTTTAACTGAACATCAATCACAATGTCGACAGGTAATGCCCATAGGGTTTCTTTGGCAAATGAGTGGCACTGAATCGCATCTTCTTCAGTCATTAGAATGGCTTCGGCACCTAGTATTTGTATGTCCTGTTTTAAAAACTGGTGATTTTTTTTAAATGTGTAACATTCGGCGGACAATCTCAGAAAATTTAAATGATCAAAAAACCACTGCGCATTATCAAGATTTGAAATGGCATGTAAGCGTTTATTTGAAAATGCAGACGGGCCAACGCGAGAATCAGGATTCATGAGATTATAAAAAGTATCTTTCAGTAGCCTCATATTATGGATGCTTGCTTGGCTCTTGATGTTGAGCTGTTGTTTTGTTGCGTTATTCATGACAACAGCGTTGGTTTTATTTAATCGCTTGAGGCTATCCCGTAAAGGTCCGGCAGGCAGCATCAGGCCATTGCCAAAATTTTGCTCACTAGAATCCATGACGACAACTTCCATATCGCGTTGTAAACGATGGTATTGCAAGCCGTCATCATTAATCAGTATATTGCAGTCGGGATGCGCGGCCAGAAGTGCATGAGCAACCGCTATACGATCATATCCGACCCATACCGGACAATCCTTACCACAACGTTGCACCAGTAGCAGGGATTTGCTGCCGACTATAGCGGGATCGCTGATTGCTGTTGCTGCGATAGGCTCACCGGGGTTGTCGGTAAATCCTTGGCTGATAATTCCGGGGCGCAAGCCGCGTGATATTAAAAAATTAGCCAGCCAGATAACTAACGGTGTTTTTCCGCTATCCTCAACGGTAATACTGTCAATTACGATGACGGGTATTGGTAGATTGGTCGTTGGAAAAAGATCCAACCAGTAACAAAATCTTCTCAACGCCATTAATAAAGAGAATAAAAGGCTTAATGGCCACAAGATAAAATGCAGGGGTGTTATGCGATGCCAGTAAAGTTCAGACCATTTCATTGGGCTATTGAAAAATCAACCAAAAGATTATTCAGATTCCTTTTGGCTGCTTTTTTCCTTTTTGATCGGGTTTTGAATAGTATAGCCTTTCTCATTCATCTTATATCCTCCGTATGCACCAGCGCCAGCTGCGGCAGCCATCCAACAGCCGGATAAAATAGGTATCATAGCCAACAAGAAGCCCAGGCCAAGTGTCTTTCTCATATTAATGGTAAGCTTCAAAAATTTTCGTTGAAAGGTAAGCATTTTTCATCTCCAAGTGTACAATTTACCAAGTTTACATTCAAATTATTTAACAGCATTAGCCGGTAAAATGCCCTAAACAATGGCTATTTGAAAATCGGCTTATATGATGTCTAAATTTAAAGGTGCAAAAGATGGAGAATTATGAAGCTTTATTGACGACGCTGGCTTTGACGATGGGTGTATCCTGGGCAAGTGGTATTAATTTATATGCAGTATTGTTGGTACTTGGGATTGGTGGTTCGACTGGCAATATTGACCTGCCAACGGAGTTATTGTTTCTGGAAAACCCATTGGTCATTGGTGCTGCCGGGCTAATGTATGTGGTCGAGTTTTTTGCGGACAAAACACCCGGTATTGATACAGGTTGGGATGCTATTCATACGTTTATTCGTATTCCGGCTGGCGCAATGCTGGCAGCCGGCACGGTTGGCGACGTTACACCAGCACTGGAGATTGCTGCTGGAATTCTCGGTGGTGGCGTTGCCGCAACGAGTCATGCAACAAAAGCGGGCACGCGTCTTCTAATTAATACATCACCGGAACCGGTGACAAATTGGACAGCCTCAATCAGTGAGGATATTCTGGTGATTGCCGGACTATGGACAGCATTGAATTATCCCATCATTTTTTTGGTTTTATTTGTTGCTTTTATCATTCTGTCAATTTGGCTAATACCCAAATTATGGTATTTGATTAAGGTCGTTTTGCTCAAGATTGGACAATTCCTGGGTATTGTAAAAAAGCAATCTGCCATATCTGGCAGCAATTTGACATCGGGAACTGAAACAGTGAACGAAACGGTTAATCAGGAATTAGCGCGATTGCAACAGCAACCGGAAAGTGGCACACAAGCTGAGGAGGAATCAGATGGGAAGAGAAATCAGACCCAGGATAAACGTGCCAAATAATTTGTTTTAAGGTTTGCACGTCTTTTTTTGTTAAAATATAGACGACTATTCAGCTTACTGCTGTTTGGCACCATAACTTCGACAAGCATGCGCATTTGCACTAAGTGAACTGCATGTGTTTTTCTTGTTCTTATACCAACCAGTAGCAATACGAATAACTACATGAATATATAAAATAATTGAAAATATATATTTACTTTCTTAATTTAGCGGAGTATTTAATGGCACTAGAACGAACCTTGTCTATTATCAAACCTGATGCAGTTGAAAA
>JAJFJI010000269.1 GCA_021774205.1 Nitrosomonas sp. | reverse complement strand
GATTTTCATTTTAATGGTCATAAGTTGCTGACAGAAAATCCAGATTGTGCAAAAGCATTATCCAAGTATCGTATTAATCCTGGAAATGTCGGTCAAGGAAAAAAACGTGATGAACAATTTGCCACACTAATTGAAATTGCTTGTAAATACGACAAGCCAGTCCGTATTGGCGTTAATTGGGGTAGCCTGGATCCTCAAATGCTGGTGCGCATCATGGATGAGAATGCTAAGTCCAGTGATCCAAAAGATGCAAAGTATGTCATGCATGAAGCATTAATTACCTCTGCACTGGAAAGTGCCGCCAAAGCAGAAGAAATTGGGATGAGCCGGAACAGAATTGTATTGTCATGCAAGGTAAGTGGCGTGCAAGATCTGATTGCGGTTTATCGTGATTTGGCGACGCGTTGTGACTATGCGCTGCACCTTGGGCTGACTGAAGCAGGGATGGGCTCAAAGGGTATTGTTGCCTCAACTGCTGCACTGGCGGTGTTGCTGCAGGAGGGTATCGGGGACACGATAAGAATATCACTGACACCCGAGCCAGGTGGTGATCGTACGCGTGAAGTGATTGTGGCGCAAGAAATATTACAAACCATGGGATTGCGCGCATTTGTGCCGCTAGTAGCGGCTTGTCCTGGTTGTGGCCGAACATCCAGCACTTATTTCCAGGAATTGGCGGAGAGTATTCAAGGCTATGTGCGTGAACAGATGATCGAATGGCGTGAGCAATATGAAGGCGTCGAAAATATGTCACTGGCGGTAATGGGTTGTGTCGTAAATGGCCCCGGTGAAAGTAAACATGCCAATATTGGGATTAGTTTGCCGGGTTCGGGAGAAAATCCGGTAGCGCCTGTTTATGTGGATGGTCAAAAAACAGTAACGTTAAAGGGCGATAATATTGCCGCAGAGTTTCGCCAAATTGTTGACCAGTATGTACAGGAAAAATACCCCAAGAGAATGTAACGACTTATTTCCTTACCTTTTGCATCTGATTATGATCGCGCCGAATAATCTCTTGATGCCCATAAATTTAGCAACTTAAGCTAGGAAACGCCACTCTGCATGGTTGCAATAAAATAACAAATGACTAAAACAATCCAGGCCATACGCGGGATGAATGACATCCTGCCAGATGAAGCATATTGCTGGGAATTTTTTGAAGATACCGTGAACGAGTGGTTATCATCTTATGGCTATCAAAATATTCGCATGCCAATCGTCGAACAGACGGATTTATTTGTCCGTTCGATCGGTGCGGTGACTGATATCGTTGAGAAAGAAATGTATACCTTTGTGGACCATCTTAATGGTGATAGTTTGACATTGCGTCCGGAAGGAACGGCATCCTGTGTCCGTGCCGTGCTTGCGCATAATTTGTTATATCAAAGACCACAACGGCTTCATTACGCTGGCCCAATGTTTCGCCATGAACGTCCTCAAAAAGGTCGTTACCGGCAATTTCATCAGATTGGCGTGGAGGCATTGGGTTTTTCGGGGCCGGATATTGATGCCGAACACATTGTTATGTGCGCGCGATTATGGAATAAATTAGATATTTCCGGGGTTCGTTTGGAGATTGGTACATTAGGAAGCGTGGAGTCAAGAGCATTGCACCGAGCAAGGCTGATTAAATACTTTGAGCATTGTCTCGACGCTCTTGATGATGATGCACGTAGACGATTATACAGTAATCCATTGCGTATACTGGATAGTAAAAATCCGGCAATGCGTGAAATCATCGACGGCGCACCTAAATTAATCGAAGATTTGGATGAGGATTCACGCATTCATTTTGAAGCATTGCAGCAAATACTTAGGAACCAGGGGATTGATTTTGAAATCAACTTACAACTTGTTAGGGGATTAGATTATTATAACCGCACCGTTTTTGAGTGGGTTACCGATAGACTGGGTGCGCAAGGGACGATTTGTGCGGGTGGGCGCTATGATGGGCTGGTTGCGCAGATTGGTGGAAGCAATAAGCATTCAGCCCCTGCTTGTGGTTTTGCGATGGGTGTAGAACGATTGCTGACATTAATGCAAGAATGTGGCAAGGAAATATCACCGCCTATGCCGGATGCGTATATGGTGCATCAGGGCGAAGCAGCAGCCAACTTTGCTTGGAAGAGCGTGGAATTTTTGCGCAGCAACGGACTCAAAGTGATATTTCATTGCGGCGGTGGAAGTTTTAAATCGCAAATGAAAAAAGCGGATGCGAGTGGGGCGCGTTTTGCGCTTATTATTGGCGACGATGAAGCACAAGTTGAAGCAGTTAGCATCAAGCCATTACGCGAACCTGCAAATCAAGTGAGTGTTGGATTGGGGGAAGCGATTGATTTGATTAAAGAGCAGCGTTAGAGGCGCTCAGGGTTTTTTTAATTTTTTTGGGATCATTCAGTAAATTATTCAGGGAAAAAAATGGCGACATATAATCTGGAAGAACAGGAAAAAATAGATGGCATGAAATCCTGGTGGGAATCGTATGGCACGTCGGTTATTTTGATTGTATCTGTTGTAATCGCAAGTTATGCTGGTACCCAGGGATGGCAATATTATCAGCAACAGCAGCGCACGCAGTCGGCTGATCTATATGTTTTACTGCAGCAGGTTCAGCAAAGCGAAGATGCAGTAAAAATTAATGATGCCGCGCATTTATTGCTGGAAGGATACCCATCAAGTGGTTATGCACCGCGCGCTGCCATGATCGCGGCACGTGCTAACTTTGACGCTGGAGACATTAAGACAGCTAAAGGAAATTTACAGTGGGTGCTGGATAACGCCAAAGAAGAAGAACTGAAAGACCTCGTTCGATTAAGATTGGCTGGCTTACTGCTGGATGAAGAAAAATATAATGAAGCGCTAAAGCTGTTGGATACTCGACATGGCGAAGCTTTTGCCGGCCTCTATGCTGATTTAAAAGGCGATATTAATGTCGCTGCCGGCCGGAACGCTGAGGCACAGCTAGCTTATCAAACTGCGATTAATATGCTAGGAACAAATAATAATTATTACAATATGGTACAAATGAAACTTGATGCTTTAGGTGAAATTAGCGAATAATTCAAAAAGAACTTGTAATGAGGATTATTACTGCGCCAAGGTTTGCTTTAATACTGTTATTGTTGCCGTTGTTAGTCGGCTGTGGCACTACGGATCTAGTTAATTTTAGGTGGCTGGATTCCATGGGCGGACAAGTGGCGGACTTGTTTGGCGGTGATGATGAGATTGAATTTGATGAAGATGAGCTGGCCGAATTAGAAGATATTGAGCCGGTGTCGTTGTTATGGCGTGGTAGTATCGGAGAGAGTGAAGAAGCGGTTCTTTCACCCGTATTTGATGAAGAATCTTTGTATGCGGCCGATGAAGATGGCAGGCTCACCCGTTTTGATGCTAAAACGGGTGAGGAGATTTGGAGTTTTGATACCGAACATAAGTTGTCGAGTGGCGTGGGGGCTAATAGCGGCTTGGTCTTAGTGGGCACTTTTAAAGGAGAGGTGCTGGCCTTTGATGGAGCAGGTAATAGTCAGTGGAAAGCACAGGTTAGCAGTGAGGTGTTAAGCGCACCACAAATCGATAGTGATATGGTGGTAGTTAGAACGGTGGATGGTCGAGTTTTTGGTTTAGATGCCATTGACGGCAGCCGGCAATGGGTTTATCAGGGCGCGACACCTTCTTTGACCGTGCGCAGTCATGCAGGTGCACTGGTTTCACGTGGGGCTGTATTTGCAGGGTTCGCAGGTGGAAAACTGGCAGCGATGAGTTTGGACAATGGAAATGTTGGCTGGGAGTCCGCTGTATCGCAGCCGCGTGGGGTAACAGAGTTGGAGCGCATGACGGATATTACCAGCATACCCGCTGCTGATGAACAGCTGGTTTGCTCAGTTGCTTATCAGGGGCGTGTCGCGTGCTTTGATTTGATCGATGGCAGCCAGATATGGTCACGGGAAGCATCGAGTAGTGCTGGGCTTGACATGGATACTGATTATATTTATGTCAGCGAGGAGGGCGGTTCAGTTGTTGCTTACGATAAACGCAGCGGCGCGAGTGTCTGGAAGAGAGACAAGCTTGGTAGCAAGAAATTAACCGCACCGACGGTTGTGGGGCATCATGTCGTGGTTGCAGATTATCTCGGTTTTGTAACCATTTTTCGGAATTATGATGGTTCGATTATCGCTCGTTCCGCAACCGATGACAGCGCCATTATTACTGCGCCAGCGCCTTTGCCCAATGGTTTCGTTGTGCAAACGATGGAAGGTGGTATTTACGTATTTTCCACACCCTAGTATTTTAATCCTTCAATTTTATGAAGCATGCTGAAGTATATGGCTTCATCCTTTTTTAGAAAGCACCTGAAAACATGAAACCCACACTTGTATTGGTTGGGCGGCCAAATGTCGGTAAATCGACATTATTCAATCGGCTAACGCGCAGCCGTGACGCCATCGTTGCAGACATCCCTGGATTAACGCGGGATCGGCATTATGGCCATGGCAGAGTCGGCGATAAACCCTATTTGGTGGTCGATACCGGTGGTTTTGAGCCAGTGGTCAAGGATGGCATTTTGCACGCCATGGCGAAACAAACCTTGCAGGCTGTTGATGAAGCGGATAGGGTGTTATTTATTGTCGATGGTAGGCAGGGTTTAATGGCCCATGACAAAATTATCGCCGAACAATTACGAAAAACCGGCCGCAAAATTCTGCTGGTTGTCAACAAAACCGAAGGAATGGCCACGGCGACCATTACTGCTGAATTTCATGAGCTCGGTTTGGGTGAGCCCTGCGCTGTTTCGGCTATGCACGGCGACAATATCAATGATTTGGTCGCGCTGGCGCTTGACGATTCCCCAGAACCACAGGGTGAAGAAGGAGAAGAAAAGAAACCAAAAATCGCTATTGTTGGTCGACCCAATGTCGGCAAGTCGACGCTTATCAATACATTGCTGGGTGAAGAACGTGTCATCGCCTTTGATCAACCGGGAACGACCCGGGATAGCATTTATATTGATTTTGAACGCAATAACAAACAATATACGTTGATCGATACCGCTGGTCTTCGTCGCCGAGGGAAGGTTCAGGAAACAGTTGAAAAATTTTCGGTCATCAAAACATTACAAACGGTAGAAGACGCTAATGTCGTCGTCCTGGTTTTGGATGCAACAAGTGAGATCTCAGATCAGGATGCACATATTGCTGGTTTCATACTGGAAACAGGGCGCGCGCTGGTGGTCGTAGTCAATAAATGGGATGGGCTGGATGAGTATCAACGTGACACCATCAAACGTGAGCTGACGCGTAAACTTGGATTCCTGAGTTTTGCCAAGTTGCATTATATTTCGGCATTACTAGGCAGCGGCTTGAAAAAACTGTTGCCATCGATTGATATGGCATATACGGCCGCAATGGCTGATCTGTCAACCCCTCAACTAACACGTACTTTAATTGCTGCAGTAGAAAAACATCCGCCCCCACGTGGTGGCATGTCTCGTCCAAAACTACGCTATGCGCATCAAGGTGGTTCCAACCCACCGCTGATTATCGTTCATGGCAGCCTGCTTAACCACGTGCCAAAAACTTACCGTCGCTACTTGGAAAATACTTTCCGTGAAGTATTTCAGCTTGAAGGGACGCCATTGCGCGTTGATTTCAGAACTGGGCATAATCCTTATGCTAATAAAGTAGCAGCGCCGCTGACGGCAGATGAAGCAAAACGAGCGCACCGTCGCCGTCGAATGGGTAGAAAAAAATACGGCTGATTGTT
>JAJFJI010000268.1 GCA_021774205.1 Nitrosomonas sp. | reverse complement strand
TGCATGAATACAAAATTCTTCCAAGATCCGTTCTTTCACAATTGCACCTTATTTAACTGGTTTATCTTTGTCTTCATTGGTATTCGAAGAGCCAAAGCCATAGTAATCAAGTCCCTCCATAATCCCGCTGGCACATCGGCCTTGTGCAAAATAAACATGTTCAATATCCCGTAATGATTCAAGTTCAGCACTGTAATTGCCAACCACAACAGCTCTTGTATCCCCAACCAACATTTCTTTATCATTCCCAGAATCACCTGCCACCAGAAAATTGCGTAATGGAAGTCCCCATTTGTAAGCCAGATAGCGGATCGCAAGCCCTTTTGAGGCGCGGACAGGTAGGACATCGAGAAATTGCTGATGTGAATAGATGAACTTGGCATGTAGGCGTCGCGCATGTAGATGTTGATAGAGATTCTTTAGCGATGGCATTTGGTCCGGGTTTACGTTGTAACTTAATTTAAATTCACGTTGGTTTTCCTCGGCTTGTATCTCGAAGCCGGGAATCTCACTCAATGCATCCATCAGTGCATCACGCCGCCATAAATGCCGGATATGGTTTGCCCATCCTTGATCCAATAGAAGCTTTGAACCATAATGAATCTCGCTGCCAACTGAAGTGATTAGCACATTCGGGATAGGGACACCCCACTTCTTTAGAATATGTACGGCGCTTTCAACAGGGCGGCCCGTCGCAATACCGAACGCAACGGATCCTGTATGTTTATATAGCCATGAGATGAGTGCTTTTAAACCTTCTTTAGATCCAATCAAAGTATTATCAATATCACTGATTAACACGTGCTGCACCAGTGGCATCGGTGATCTGCCATCTTTTAATGAAAATGCACGTTGCCGGCGAATTTGCTTACGTTCACCGCGTAAAATATAAGACACTTGCTTGATATATTTGGTTACATGCGCTTCCCAGCTATAGTGATATTTAAGGCCTAATACACCTTTCTTTGCCCACTGACGCCACCGTGCTTTATCAGTTAGGGCAGTACTCAAAGCTAACGCAATGGCAGCCGGATCCAATGTGTCGACCAGTAGTCCGTTATGACAGTTGCCAATAATGTCTTGAGGTCCGCCATCATCTGGAGCAATGATTGGTAAACCACTCGCCGCCGCTTCTAGCAGCGTTAGACCAAAGGGCTCTGTAAAGGCCGGATTTACAAATACGCCATAACGGCGTGCCGCCAGGCGATAAAGATCGGGTACATCGTCGGATAAAAAATGCTTGGGGATTGCCACCTTGCCCCATAAATCATAACAGTCTATATCGAACAATAGATCACCAAGAATCTTCCGTTGCGCTTCGTCCAGATCGCGAATGTCCTCTCGGTTACCTGCAATGATAGCAAGATTGGCAATTTCCTGAAGCGCCTTATCTTCACCATAGGCCTTAACCAATCCTTTCAAATTTTTACGTGCATCAGGTCGACATATGGTAAAAATTAAAGGCTTTCCCGGTTTTGTTAAGAAACGATCTATTTCTGCTTTAATTCGTGGATTCAATTTTCCACGACCGAGCGTTGCAAAGCGTGACATGTCAACACCAGGTGGTATAACGACGTAATTTTGTGGCATGTAATGATCATACATGCCATATTGATCAACCACTTCCTGACGTGTGCTGGTAACCACCAGCGAAGCATGAGACAACACGGCTTCCTCAACGCCAATCCGGCGTGACAGATTAAATTGCCGCTCTATGGTCTGTTCTTTTCGGCCACTTGCCAATAATCGCTCACGCTTCGAACGTCCCAATGAGTGACCGGTATGAGCCTGAGGAATTCCCAGCAATAATGACAGTTGCTGCCCGACATAGCCTGCATCAGCATAGTGTGTGTGTATCAAATCAGGCAACATGCCTTGGTGGCGCAAAAAATGCAGACAACGATCGACCATCTGGTCAAGATAAGGCCATAAAAGCTCCTTACGTAGATATCGTTTCGGACCAAAAGGCAGACGTAAGATACGTGCCCCACCACCAAGGCTTTCCTCTGGTTGCGCATAATCTGGGGATACCTGAGTATCATCAATCAGACGCGTCAATAAATCCACTTTGGCCACATCGCGATGCTGGGAAAGTGCACGCGCTAATTCGACCACATAGGTTGTTTGTCCGCCCGTGTCAGCATCGCGTCCTAATTCCAGGTCATGGCCACGAATCAGGCCATGTACGCTGAACATCAAAATATACAGCGGTTTTTTTCTTCTGATAGATTGCTTATTCATTCTGCCCATACTTTCTCAATGAAGGATATTAGATCATATTAATCGAAATCTGGTGAGACGAGACTAGCCAGGCGCGGTATCTGCGCCATAGGAAGCAAGATCATGAAGTAATAGTGAGGACGCTTTCATCATACCAGACTGTCAAAATAAACAAAATATAGCAAGCTTATGAGTGCAAAACCTTTCCAGGAAGGTACGGCTTCTTTTAATAACATTTATCAGTTAGTCAACAGGCCTTTTCATGTGAACGGGTAGGTGATAAATGCAAATCCAGTTCGTTTGTTTGGTATCGAACGAAACTATGGTGTGTAGCGTTATTGACTAATCAGACTACTGACGTTCAATATCACGATGAAAAACATGCGAAATAAATCCTTGCGCTTCTAACCAGATTTTTAATTGTTCAGTCATGAAAACAGAACGATGCCGCCCGCCACTGCAGCCAATAGCGATGGTTAGATAACTTTTTCCTTCATGGACGTAACGGGGCAAAAGCGGACCGATCATTTCCTTGAACCTTTTAATAAAGGGGGGGAAATTTTCGTCTTTTTGTATATACGCGCCAACAGCTGGATCTTTGCCACTTAACGGATTCAGTTCCTTGACCCAATGCGGGTTTTGTAGAAAACGAACATCCATCACGATATCGGCTTCCCGCGGTAACCCCCAGCGGAATCCAAAAGAAATTAAGGCGACCGTTAATTTTCCCTGGTTTTCCAACCTATAATGACCTTCTAACGCTCGCCGCAGGTCATGAACCGACAAGCCGGATGTGTCAATAATAAGATCGGCTTTTGCTTTAACATGATGCAGAAGTTCCCGTTCCTTTCTAATTCCATCGATGACTGGGCGGTCTTTTGCCAGGGGATGGCGGCGTCTGGTCGCTGTATAGCGTTTTTGTAATACACCTTCATCAGCCGTTAAAAATAAAAGGGATGCTCCCAGCTGTCTTGCGGATGCTAAAACAGCTTTCGGGTCAAACCCCCGTGTTCTGGTATCAATGCCAATAGCAATCGGGCAGTCTGTTTTGCACGAATCATGAAGCAGTGGGTCAATCATGGTCAGTGGAAAATTATCGAACACCTCATAACCCAGGTCTTCAAGGTTTTTTAAC
>JAJFJI010000267.1 GCA_021774205.1 Nitrosomonas sp. | reverse complement strand
TATCAGGTGCCACCATCATGGGCGATGGTAGGGTGGCATTAATTTTGGATACAGCCTGGCTCGTTATGGCGTCACAGTAAAAGCTGCTATCAGATTTCATCATGGAGTGCATAAGGGTTGTAAAGGAAACCGCTTTAATTTCCTCAAGATAGAAAATAACCCTAGGTTGATAACGC
This sequence comes from Nitrosomonas sp., assembly GCA_021774205.1. GTDB lineage: Bacteria > Pseudomonadota > Gammaproteobacteria > Burkholderiales > Nitrosomonadaceae > Nitrosomonas. The sequence goes on along the minus strand of JAJFJI010000267.1, from coordinate 4,626 downwards.
CACTTCAGCAATTACACTAATACTTTCAGAGAGATATTATCAAAGACAATTTTTTCATGTGCTCCGGGGTTTAAAAAAGGAAAACATGAAAAGAGAGTTAAGTGGGTTACCCAATCGAGGAATTGTGTCGGAATTGAAATCCATAGGTTACTTGGACTCGGATTATTGGAGTCGGTCTATCAGCCCTCCGCCAGTTTTATTACCAGGAAATACGTGAGGGTTATGAAGAAAACCGCGTAAATAATTAAATACCTGAAAAAAACACGCGAATATTAAGAACATACTAATGTTCGTAACAAATTGTCCGTATTAATATTTTTAAAGATAAGGAGCATGCAATATGTCACAACAGCAGACCTCAGTCTCGGCTTCAGCCGAGTCATCTGGAAACCCCGTTAGCCAGGTATTAAATGAATTTCTTACATTTCGCTTGGGTAGTGAGGAATATGGCATCGATATCCTTAAAGTACAGGAGATCCGTGGTTATGACGCCATTACACAAATTGCCAATTCACCCGAATTTATCAAGGGTGTGGTAAATCTGCGTGGAATTATTGTGCCTATTATTGATATGCGTATCAAGTTCAGGCTTGGTAATGCGGAATATGACCAATTCACGGTCGTGATTATTTTGAATGTGTCTGGGCGTGTTATGGGTATCGTAGTCGACGGGGTTTCAGATGTCATTAGCCTTGACATGGATCAACTGCGACCAACGCCAGAGTTTGGCTCCGTAATTGATACCGAATACATAAAGGGGTTGGGTACGGTAGATGAGCGTATGTTGATTCTACTGGATATTGAGAAGCTCATGGGTAGTACTGAAATGGGTTTGATTGACCAAGCAGTAAATTGATCTTTTTATATATTCTGGAATTAACTTAGGAGATTTTCGATGTTTAACAACATGACGATCAAGTCACGCCTGGTGATGGTAATAGGAATATTGTCGGTGTTGCTGATAGGTATTGGTGGTTTGGGCTTGTATGGCATTAAACAATCCAATGAGGGCTTAAAGACTGTCTATGAAGATCGAACTGTGCCAGCAGTAGATTTGGCAACTATCAATGATCACTGGCAAGTTATTCGTATGAATGCGGTCGTTGCAGCCAACTCGGATAATATAGCCGTTGCACAGGCGCGTACTGCAGATACGGCCCAGCGGGATGCAGAAATTCAGAAGATCTGGAATGCGTTTATGCAGACGACGTTGACCACTGAAGAGGCCGCATTTGCTAAAGCATATATGCAGAATGAAAAACCCTATGTTGAGTCACGCAACCGTACCATGCAGCTAGCTAGTAGCGGTGAGTTTGAAGCTGCAAGGGAAAATTCGATGAAAGATGCTGGCCCGAAGTTTACAGTCTTGCATAAAAATATATTTGATTTGATCAATCTGCAGGCGAGAGTTGCAAGTGAAGAATATGCCGAAGCACAGAGCAACTTTAATACCGTTTTTATAGTGACCAGTGTTGCCGTTGCCTTGGGATTATTATTAGCAATAGTTATCGGCATTATGTTGATACGTGCCGTTGTCGGACCATTGAATGAAGCAATTACTGTGGCCAATGCAGTTGCATCGGGTGATCTCACCAGTCGTATCGAAGTAAATTCAACCAACGAGACCGGCCGCTTATTACAAGCACTGAAACAGATGAACGACAACCTGGTCGATCTAGTTGGCAAAGTGCGTGCGGGGACTGATTCTATTTCCACCGCATCAGGTGAGATTGCTTCCGGAAACGCTGACTTGAGCCAACGCACGGAACAACAAGCGTCAAGCTTAGAGGAAACCGCTTCTTCAATGGAAGAGTTGACTTCTACAGTTAAGCAAAATGCAGATAATGCTCGACAGGCTAATCAATTGGCAGTGGGTGCGTCGGATGTCGCGGTAAAAGGTGGTGCGGTTGTTGGTCAAGTGGTGCAGACCATGAGCTCAATCAACGAAAGCTCGAAGAAAATTGTTGACATTATCAGCGTCATTGACGGCATTGCATTTCAGACCAATATCCTGGCGTTGAATGCAGCAGTTGAAGCCGCGCGAGCCGGTGAACAGGGGCGCGGTTTTGCGGTGGTAGCGACAGAAGTGCGTACACTAGCGCAACGTTCAGCAGCAGCGGCAAAAGAGATCAAGGAGCTGATTGGTGACTCGGTGAATAAAGTCGAAGATGGTACCCGTCTGGTAGATGAAGCAGGCGCGACCATGGATGAAATCGTCAGCGCAGTGAAACGGGTAACTGACATCATGGCGGAGATATCGGCGGCTTCACAGGAACAAAGTGCAGGCATCGAACAAGTAAATCAGGCTGTTGCACAGATGGATGAAGTGACGCAGCAAAATGCGGCCTTGGTAGAAGAGGCTGCGGCAGCAGCAGAGTCGATGCAGGAGCAGTCACATGGCTTGATAGAAGCCGTCACGGTATTTAAGTTGACCGGCGGTATGGCGCCGACACCGGTTAAGCGGAGTAATCGTAAAACAAGCGTGACAAAACTGCCATCCCGGAACAAAACTGCCATAAAACCTGCTGAACTGGCTGTGCCGGCTAAGGGGCGCAAGGTTGCAGCGGGTGGCGGTGAGGATTCATGGGAAGAGTTCTGATAGATCAACTACTACAGACGCATGTGAAGATGTTGCAATATATCGGTTGCTTAATAGGCCATCCGGGGACGTTTTGTTTCATTTAAGCAGGTGAGCGGAAAACTTCCCTTAAAAAATATTAGGCAATAAAAATATTGCTGTGTAGTTGGGATCATATGGGTGGTTGGAATGGTCAATGAAAAAGTATTGGAACGTTCTTCGCGTGAGTATGATTTTACGCAACATGAATTTGCGAAGATCCAGAAGCTGATCTATGAGCATGCGGGTATTTCGCTGTCATCGACAAAACAGAACATGGTTTATAGCCGTCTTGCACGACGCCTGCGTGCGCATGGCCTAAGTAGCTTCAATGAGTATCTGTGCCTGCTGGAAAAAGGTGACGAGGTTGAATGGGAGGCATTTACTAATTCTCTGACGACTAATTTAACCGCATTTTTCCGCGAAGCGCATCATTTTCCAATTCTGGAACAGCATGTTTTACAGTCGAAAGGTCAGCGAAAGCCAGAAGAGCATCATTCTTTAGTGCCTGATCAATATGCGCAACTGAGGAAGGATCGGCACAAGATTCATCTTTGGTGCAGTGCCGCTTCAACGGGTGAGGAACCTTATTCCATGGCAATGGCGATGGTGAAAGCTTTCAAAACGTTTACACCGCCCGTGCATATTCTGGCAACGGATTTGGATACGAATGTTTTGGCCAAGGCGCAGCAAGGCGTTTATTCGATGGGTCGGCTGGAGAAATTGCCAAACGATATGCTAAAGCAATTTTTCCTCAAAGGAAATGGCCGTAACGCTGGTTCAGCAAAAGTCCGGCAAGAACTGCGCGACATGATTACATTTCGGCAACTAAATCTGCTGGACGAAGCTTGGCCAATTCGTGGCCCTTTCGAGGCTATTTTTTGTCGTAATGTGATGATCTATTTTGACAAAACGACGCAAAACAATATCTTGAAAAAATTTGCGCCTTTACTAGCCAGTGATGGATTATTGTTTGCTGGCCATTCGGAAAGTTTTCAGTATGCGGAGAACTTGTTCAAGCTACGTGCGAAAACAGTCTACGAACTTGCAAATAGGCAAAAGGTGTAATTAATGGTTGGGATAGTTGATGAGCAGGTTGCGTCAAATTCTTATTTTGATCAGGCGCTTAATTGTCAGGCAGTAAAATTATTGCCTGGAGAATATTATGTGACCGATAAGGATATGTTGTTGGTGACCGTTTTAGGCTCCTGTGTTGCAGCTTGTATTCGAGATAGTCAGAGCGGCATCGGTGGTATGAATCATTTTATGTTGCCAGATAATGGTTCAGATACCAATGCACCAGTGAATTCGTCGGCACGCTATGGTATCTACGCGATGGAAATACTGATTAATCAGTTGTTGAAATTGGGTGCGCGCCGGTCAAATCTCGAAGCAAAAGTATTTGGGGGTGGCAATGTGCTAGATGGACTCACGGTGGCCAACGTGGGTCAGCGCAACGCCGATTTTGTGCTGGAATTTTTGGCGACCGAACAAATCCGGGTTGTCGCCCAAGATCTGGTTGATATCTATCCGCGAAAGGTCTATTTCTTTCCAAGAAGTAGTCGTGTTTTGGTGAAAAAGCTCCGGAAAGTTCATAGCAATACCGTTTCTGAAAGAGAACAGGAATATGGTAGGCGATTGCTACATTCCAATGTGGAAGGTGATGTGGAACTGTTTTCCTAAGGCCGTTTTTTATTCAGTTAACGTAATGAGTAAGCGATGAAAAAAATTCGAGTCCTGATTGTTGATGATTCCGCACTAATTCGAAAGTTGCTGTCTGAAGTTATTAATGATCAGCGTGATATGGAGGTAATTGGCGCGGCGCCTGATCCATTGGCGGCGCGTGAGATGATTCGGGAATTGAATCCTGATGTATTAACGCTAGATGTCGAGATGCCCAGAATGGATGGGCTTGATTTTCTGGAGAAATTAATGCGTTTACGGCCAATGCCGGTTGTGATGGTTTCCACATTGACTGAAAAAGGTTCGGAAGTAACGTTTCGAGCACT
>JAJFJI010000266.1 GCA_021774205.1 Nitrosomonas sp. | reverse complement strand
TTTTTAGGATTAAACTTAAATTCCTCAGTTGATTGCTTTAGTAATAGCTAACCTTATGAATTTGATCTAACATTTTGCAGAATGTTACTCCCCTACTGATGAGCCACTTTAAGCACCATCCAACTGAGGATTTTAGGTTAATTCAATGATTAGGAACCATTCATCAAGTATGTTTAAACATTCCAAAACACCATTAAATTAAAAGGATGCGTCTATGGGTAATCACACCGACACAGGAAATTCTTCTATAGATCAAAGTCGAAGCCACGTAAAGCCCAACAAAACTCAACGCTATCCTAAATCTTTTCTAAAATTTATTCTACTTGGGTTTTTACTGGTAGGCACCCCGCTAATTTTTGCACTAATCGATAGCGCGATTACTATTGACCGCCTTGCCGAACAAAGCCGTGAGACAGTTCACCAGGCAACCCAAGTCACTCACGGTAACAGAGTATTGGCTGATGAAGTTTTGTCCATGGAAAGAAGCCTCAGACAAGCACTTATACTCAGTGACTTATCGTTACTTGAGAGATACTTCCATTCCCACGCAAATTTTGAATTAACTGCAGATGAATTGATTAAATTACCGTTACAAACCGAACAACAGCTTGCGCTAAAAGAAATACGTTTAGCAGAAACCCTAATTTTCAGAGAAGTACTCAAAACTCAGATTATTTCTGAAAGTCTTCTTATTCAAATTGATGAATTATCGAACCTTTTTGGGTCAATTCGAATTTTTTCGGATATGAGTAATGAATTAATCGATACCAAAGTTAATAACATGCTACAAATGGCGAGTGACGCTCGCAAAAGAGTTGAAAGATACCTCTTAGCACTGATTCCTTTTGTGATTTTTCTAGCCATCTTCTTCTCGATTTTAATAACACGTCCAATTAAGCAAATTGACGAAGCCATATACAATTTAGGTCAAGGTGAGTTATCGAAAACAATCAACATCAAAGGACCGCAGAGTCTAAAGTATCTAGGAGAGCGTCTTGATTGGATGCGACGTCGATTGTTAAAACTAGAAGACCAAAAAATTCAATTCTTTCGGCATGTTTCCCATGAATTAAAAACGCCCTTAACCGCTATTCGAGAAGGCGCTGATTTACTGGCTGGCGGGGTGACTGGTCATTTAACAAAAAAACAGCAATTAATTGCTGATATTTTACAAAGCAGTAGTCTACAACTACAAAAAAGAATCGAAGACCTACTTAGCTACAGTGCTATTCAGGCAGAAAAAACAGCCCTTGTGAAACACTGGACAAACCTAACAAAAATTTTAGACAAAGTACTACAAAATCAAAATTTATCGATTATGAGTAAGTCGTTAAAAATAAATCGAAATTTTCCTGACTTTCTTTTTGAATGTGATGAAGATAAAATCGAAACTATTCTAGACAACCTCATCTCCAATGCAATAAAGTTTTCTCCACAAGAAGGCTGTATAGAGATACATACCATAAAGAAAAATGAAATCATTCAATTAGACATTAAAGACGCTGGTATTGGCATACATAATAGTGACAAAGATAAAATATTTGAACCATTTTTTCAGGGTCAATCTACACCTGATTCCCATGTAAAAGGAACTGGGTTAGGACTATCAATTGCACAAGAATTTGCGTTAGCTCATGGTGGAAAGATTACACTTATTAATGGTACAGAAAACGGTGCACATTTCCGCCTTATGCTACCGATTAGCGACCCAAAAGAAACAACATGATTAATACTAGATTAAGTTTTCTCTTACTGTTAACCACTTTTTTTGTTGGCTGTTCTAACATGCCTACAAACTCACAAAATAAAGCAGTATTTCAAGACCAGCTGAGTACCCTGATGCTTGACTACGCATCCATTGAGAATTTACAAGCTGATGAGCTTAAAACCGTATTTAACTCAGTGAAGGAAAAATTTCTTAAAGAAGAAAAGAGTGATGACCGCATCAGATATATATTACTATTGGTATTACCTGAGCAGGAATTCTATGATCGTAATGCTGCACTCTCTTTACTGAATGAATGGCCCAATATTGAGCAACAACCAACCAGTATTATTGCTTTCAGAAGTATTCTGATTAAACGTTTAGCAGAAGAAAAACGCATCCATGATATTGTAAACAATCTATCGCGGCAGTTACGGCACGAAAAGCAACAAACTGATACATTACAAAAAAAAATTAATGATATTAAAGATATGGAAAAGAAGCTAATTAGAAGAAATATTCAGGACAATATCAATGGACACTAAATCAAAAGTTTTACTTGTCGATGATGACCCTAGCCTACTAGAACTTCTTTCAATTCGTTTGAACGCTGCGGGCTATGAAGTCGACACAACCGACAGTGCGGAACATGCGCTTAATTACTTGGATAAAACCAGACCGCAACTTGTCATTAGTGATATGCAAATGAGTGGCATGGACGGCATGGCACTTTTTGAACAAATTCGCCAGAAGAATCCCACACTCCCCGTAATTATTCTAACCGCTTATGGCACCATTCCTGATGCTGTTGCTGCAGTTCAGCGAGGCGTTTTTGGCTATCTAACCAAACCATTTGATAGCAAAAACTTACTAACGCAAATCAATAAAGCACTCCAACAAATTCCGCAAACAAAAACAGAAACACCGCATGCCTTATGGCGCAAAAAAATATTGACCCAAAGCAGCATAATGGAAGACACCCTTAATAAAGTCGAATTGGTCGCCAGGGGCAATGCCAGTGTTTTGCTTTATGGTGAGAGTGGTGTTGGCAAAGAATTGTTTGCACGTGCAATACATGACGCTTCAAGCCGCTGCAATAACCCGTATGTTGCAATAAATTGTGCTGCAATTTCGGAATCACTACTAGAATCAGAACTTTTTGGCCACGTAAAAGGCTCATTTACTGGCGCCACCCGGAATCATCAAGGACTATTTCAAGCAGCAGAAGGCGGCACCTTATTTCTGGATGAAATTGGTGATATGCCCCTACAGATACAAGTAAAACTATTACGTGCACTCCAAGAAAAACAGATTCGGCCAGTTGGGTGTACCCATACAGTCGCCACTGATGTCCGTATTATTTCTGCCACTCATCGTCATTTGGAAGACGAGATAGTAAAAGGCAATTTCCGTGAAGATTTATACTATCGTTTATACGTTATTGCATTAAAGATACCCAGTCTATCGCAAAGAAGAGAAGATATTCCATTATTAGCCAATCATTTCCTGGAATTGTTTTCCAAGAAAAACCAAAGGGATATAAACGGATTCTCCCCTGATGCAATGCAAACATTAATCAGTGCATCATGGCCTGGCAATGTTAGACAACTGATCAATGTAGTAGAACAATGCGTTATTTTAAGCACCACCTCTTTGATTCCATCTAAGCTAATTTATGACGCTATCGATATGGAGACAACGCAATTCACATCATTTGTAGAAGCCAAGAAGCAATTTGAGAGAGACTATCTGGTACGAATCCTAAAAATCACATCAGGTAACGTGACACAAGCGGCGCAAATAGCAAAACGTAACCGAACTGAATTTTATAAGTTATTGCAAAGACACCAGCTTGATTCTTCTATATACAGAGAAACCGCTTGAGAAAATCATCTGATACTGAACGGCTTTTCTTAATCCTAAAATCCTCAGTTGGATGATGCTTAGAGTGCATTGTTGTTTATTTTTTGCAAGGCGCAGTGAGGAGTAATAACTAGTTCACAACGAATTGCAACGCAGTAAAAGATAAAGAACAGTGTGCTATAAGCATCATAGCGTGATTCACCTTTAAGGTGCGTAACATTTGACAAAATATTTGTTTTATTTCATAAGACTAGCTAATGCTGAAGCGATCAACTGAGGATTTTAGGTTAATAAATAATTTTCACATTTTCGGCTTTAAAATGCGTCGATAGTGATCGTAGTAATTCATCTTGAAGGTTAATTTTCCAGTCCATGCTTAGTGCCAGTTCGCAACTGGCATATTGGTTGTGATAAACCACGGATACCGGGCAACCGGGTTGAGCTTGATGGTTATTGTTTAAGCTATTTTTCTGCATTTGTCGCTGAGCTAAGAAAGGTGTTAGCAGCGCTCTCAGTTGAGACACTTCAGCTAACGTCATTTGATCGCAATACAGTCTAATTTCTTTGGCAAATCGTGAGCGGATACCGGCTAAATCGTATAATTTCTCTGCCGTTATTCTCAGTTCTCCATTGTTGCCACGATTTCCGATTTTAGCTTCAACGATTAGCAATTGATCTTCTTTTAGCCAATCTCTATTAGCAACAAATAATTCATTAAATACCACTAATTCAATACGCGCATTTCCATCATCCAAACTGATGACTCCCATGCGCCCACGCCGGGTCATCTGCACACGCACGGAATGGATGATTCCCGCTAATAGTTGTGTTTCACGTTGCGGTAATAAGCGGTCAAGCCTGGTACGAACAAATTGCCGTAATTCACCGGCGTCAGTTTCAAATGGATGGCCGCTGAAATAAAAGCCTAGCGATTGTTTTTCATTGAGTAGCTTTTCTTTATCGTTCCAGGGATCAGTATGGATTAACTCCGGCTTTAGTTGGTGATCATCATTATCCTCGAACAAATTTGCCTGATTGGCAGATCGGCTAGCTTGTTCGGCGGACTCGATGGCAATACCAACTGATGCGAGTAAACTGGCGCGGTTCGGATTTATCGCATCAAAGCTACCAACCCGAATTAACGACTCCATCACCCGGCGATTGGCGATGCGTCTATCGACCCGGGTACAAAAGTCAAATAAATCGGCAAATGGCCCGGCTTGTTCTCTTTCCGTTATGATGGCAGAAATCGCCGATTCACCGGTTCCCTTCACCGCCCCCAAACCATAGCGAATCGTTTTTTGATCCGTTGGTACGAATCGATAGCTGGATAAATTAATGTCCGGTGGCAAAATGGTTAACCCATTGGCTATGCTGTCTTCAATGAAAATATGTACCTTATCCGTGTCATCCATATCAGCGGATAAACAAGCCGCCATAAATTCAGCGGTGTGATGCGCTTTTAGATAAGCGGTCTGGAATGCAATCAGTGCATAAGCTGCTGCATGTGATTTATTGAAACCATAACCCGCAAATTTTTCCATTAAACCGAATAATTCAGTTGCTTTGCCTTTATCTAAGCCGTTTTTTACCGCACCGGAGACAAAAATGTCTCTTTGTTGCGCCATTTCTTCAACTTTCTTTTTACCCATGGCGCGCCGTAATAAATCAGCACTGCCTAGGCTATAGCCTCCGATGACTTGTGCAATTTGCATGACTTGTTCCTGATAAATCATAATGCCGTAAGTAGGACTTAAAATCGGTTCCAGGCGGGGATCCAAATAGTCAACTTGTTTGCCATGCTTGCGCTCAATAAAGTCTGGGATCAAGTCCATCGGACCTGGCCGATAGAGTGCAACCAATGCCACAATGTCTTCAAAACAGTCTGGTTTCGCTTTTTGCAACAGGTCTTTCATACCTTTGGATTCAAACTGAAAAATCCCTATCGCATTACCTTGCCTCAGCAGCGCATAAGCACCCGGATCATCCAATGGTAATGTTTCCAGCGTAAAAGCTTCAACTGATTGGCTAGTATTTGATCCAGATTGTTGATTAGATTGCTGGCAAATGTAGCTAACCGCACGATCCAGAGTCGTTAGCGTGCGTAATCCCAAAAAGTCAAATTTAACCAGGCCAACTTTTTCAACATCATCTTTGTCCAGTTGACTAACAACCGAGTCAGCCGGATCAGTACAATAAATCGGGCAGAAATCTGTGATCTTGCCCGGGGCAATTAATACCCCACCGGCGTGCATGCCAACATTTCGGGTCAATCCTTCAAGGCTTTCTGCAAGCTCTAACAAATTAGCAACATCTTCCTCTTCCTCGGCTCGTTGATTGAGTTGCGGTTCCATTTGTCGCGCTTTTGTTAGCGTCATACCTAACTCGAACGGAATTAATTTAGCCAATTGATCGACAAAGTTATAAGGCAAGTCCAACACACGTCCGATATCTCGAATAACCGCTTTGGCTGCCATGGTGCCAAAAGTAATAATTTGAGAAACACTTTCCGTCCCATAACGTTGCTTGACATATTCGATCACCAATTCGCGCCGATCTTGACAGAAATCAATATCAAAATCAGGCATCGACACGCGTTCCGGATTGAGAAAACGCTCAAAAAGCAAATCATAGCGTAGTGGATCTAGATCGGTGATACCTAGGGAATAGGCCACCAAAGAACCGGCTCCGGAACCCCGCCCTGGTCCGACAGGTACATTATTTTGTTTGGCCCAGTTGATAAAGTCCGCAACAATCAGAAAATAACCGGCAAAACCCATTTGAATAATCGTTTTCACTTCGAATTCCAGACGTGCTTGATAGTTTGGCAATTGCTTGCTTCGTTCATCTGGGTCAGGAAAGCGAATGATTAAACGCTTTTCCAGTCCGATGGCCACTTGATCACGTAAGTAGTCTTCAAGGCTTTCATTATTCGGCGTAGGGAATAACGGCAGTTGATTGTTGCCGAGTTCCAGTGTCAGCGAACAGCGTTTTGCAATTTCTATACTATTGGCCAGCGCACTGGGAATATCCGCAAACAGTTCTGAAACCTCAGCTTGTGTCTTGAAAAACTGTTGCGGAGTGAATTTTTTGGGGCGACGACGATCATCCAGTATATAGCCTTCTGAAATACAAACACGTGCTTCATGCGCCCTGAAATCATCGGGTTCAAGGAACTGAATCGCTTGGGTCGCAACCACAGGCAAATTATTTTGGGCAGCCAGCGCGAGTGTATGCTGAATCAACATGGCCTCATTCGGATGCCCATCTCTCTGAATCTCCAGATAAAAACGATCAGGAAACAATTCCGCCCAGCGTTGTAATTGTTTTTCAGCCTGCTGCAAATTATTATGCATAATAGACTGACCGACATCACCCAAGCGCGCACCAGACAACGCGATTAAATCATTTGTTCCCCAATCATCAGCATCAAGCCAGGATGGTTTAATCTGGGCTCTGCCTTGATATTGGTTTTCTCGGTAGGCGCGTGACAACAGCCGCGACAGTAACAAATAACCATCGTATGATTGGCAGAGCAAGAGTATACGGAAAGATTTACCAGGCTCGTCTTCATTGGCGACCCAAACATCACAACCAATAATGGGTTTTATCCCTTGCTTGCAAGCACTCTGATAAAACTTGACCAAACCAAACAAATTGGAAAGATCCGTTAACGCCAATGCCGGCATTTGATCAGCAGCGGCCTTCTTGACCACATCGTTAATACGAATGGTGCTATCCAGAATAGAAAACTCGCTGTGTAAGCGTAAATGAATGAAAGATGGGTTGGCAGGCATGATGTTACAATTGGCGTTGTGTGAGTGGGAATATTAACCAAGTGCAACTACTCAGCTCACCCCCAGATTCAACATTTCTTCGTTACAAAATAATCATTTACAGGTGTAAACTCACATTTTGTGCCTTGAACTGATGAATTCTAGGAGCAATCTGAACAGCTACCGCAAGGTGCTGAAATAGCAACTCAGGCCGCTACGCGGCCACAAATCAGAGAATAACTTACAACCAAATTATAGGCTTTAAGTTATTCAAGAGTTACAACCAAACAAGCTAATTTTACATCATGTTGAAATCCCCTGAATTATTATTACCGGCAGGATCGCTAGAAAAAATGCGTATCGCCTATGCATTTGGCGCTGATGCGGTTTATGCCGGTCAACCGCGCTATTCCTTACGTGCACGTAATAATGCATTTGCGTTGGAACAACTTAAAACAGGTATTACAGAAGCTCATGCCTTGGGCAAGAAATTTTTCATAGCCAGTAATGTCATGCCACATAACGCCAAGGTAAAAACCTACCTGGCTGATATGGAACCAGTGATTGAAATGAAACCGGACGCGTTAATCATGGCTGACCCAGGGTTGATCATGATGGTACGCGAGAAGTGGCCGGAGATTCCAGTACATTTGTCGGTACAAGCCAATACCGTGAACTATATGGGGGTCAAATTCTGGCAGAAGATGGGGCTAACCCGCGTTATTTTGTCACGTGAATTATCCCTGGGCGAGATTGCTCAAATCCGTGATTTATGTCCTGATATGGAACTGGAAGTATTTGTGCATGGTGCATTATGCATTGCTTATTCCGGGCGTTGCTTATTGTCCGGGTATTTTAATCACCGCGACCCCAATCAAGGCACTTGCACCAATTCCTGTCGCTGGGATTACACAGTCAAATCTGCCGAAGAAAATGCCAGTGGCGATATTCAAGCGACAGAAAAAATTGATTTTGACTTTAATCAGGCCGTGATGCAGTCTAATGACCAGGCATTTGAAGGGCGCGATACGATGACTCGCCACCCAGCAGCAGACCATGCCTATCTAATCGAAGAAAAACAACGCCCTGGCGAGCACATGCCCATTATGGAAGACGAGCATGGCACTTACATCATGAACTCCAAAGATCTACGCGCAGTTGAACACATCGAACAATTGGTCAAAATTGGCGTGGACTCTCTCAAAGTCGAAGGCCGCACCAAATCACATTACTATGTTGCACGTACCGCGCAAGTTTATCGTCAGGCGATTGATGATGCTGTTGCCAATAAACCGTTTGATCCGTCACTATTGAGCGAATTGGAAGGATTAGCGAATCGCGGCTACACCAGTGGTTTTTATCAGCGTCATCAAACCCATGAAACACAAAACTATCTGCGTGGTCATTCAGAATCAAACCGCAGTCAGTACGTTGGTGATATCACTGGATTTGATGAAGCCACTGGTATGGCGGATGTCTTAGTTAAGAATCGTTTCCAAGTTGGCGACCGTCTTGAAATCATTCAACCATCCGGCAATCAAATTATTGAGCTATCACAGATACAAAATTCAAAGGGAAAATCCGTGTTTGCCGCACCAGGCAGCGGTCATCGCGTTAAAATCCCATTGCCTTGTCAGGTTAAGAATGCTTTTGTGGCAAGGTTCTTATAGAAAGGTCCTCTATAAAGAAAAAATTTCTGGTCAATTTGGCCACGGCTAACATTGCAACAACCAATCGAATATTTTAGGAGCAATTCGCGTGATAAAGCTATTAAGCACAACATTGGCCATGACTTTTTTGATTTTTTCGACATCCCCCACTTATTCCATGTCAGCCACACTAAAAGAGGACAGCCCTGCTTGCCTGAAAGAAGAATGGATTAAAAATATGACAACATTTATCACCACAAAAGACAAAGCAAATTATGAAGCTTTTCTTAGCCAAGGAAAATGCATCCTATTGGGGAGCGGATTACCCGTCACAGTTATCGAATCACCTTGGGTTTTTGGTCGATATACCAGTTTTGTATACAACGGTGTCACGTATTGGGCTGCAACCGACTCATTCAACTACGACCAATAAAGAAGAACACGGATTGCATAATCCTAGAAAAATCAGTTGAACACAGAATTTGCACTGAATCTAAGGTCACAAGACAAATATTTTGTCAAATGCCACACACTCTAAACACTATCCAACTGAGGATTCTAGGTTAAAGCTTTTGCCAATTTTTGAATAGGTAATGACAGACACTTTTATAAATTGACCCTTGGATTAATTCAATCAGTGAACGCAATCAAACATCTTGTCAAACTAGTTTATATTCTGCCTCTGCTGGGCGTACTAGTCGGCTGCGCCTCCAACCCGCCGCGCCAGCAGCATGACCTGTGCGCCGTATTCGGGCAGCATCCTAACTGGTACGACTATGCGAAAGCATCGGAAGACAAATGGGGTGTTCCGGCACATATACTGATGGCCTTCGTGCGGCATGAATCCAGCTATCGTCACAATGCCAAACCGCCGTTTGAGTGGTTCCTGTTCATTCCGTTAGGACGCCCCTCTTCGGCCAAAGGCTATGCCCAGATCCAGGATCCGGCCTGGAAGGATTACAAGCAGTCGACCGGCGGATTGTTCAAGAGCCGTTCGGACATGGAGGACGCGTTGGATTTCATTGGCTGGTATAACCATAAGAGTAATCAGATGCTGGGTATTTCCAAGTGGGACCCGAAGAATCTATACCTTGCCTACCATGAAGGTCACGGCGGCTACCGGCGCGGCACCCACCGTAATAAAAAATGGCTACTGAGAGTGGCCGAGCGCGTCGATCTTACGGCACGCGAATATGGGGCGCAGCTGCGCCGCTGCGATGAGCAATTCCGGTGCCGGCGCTGGCACCAGGTCTGGCCACTGTGTAACTAGAACCAACCAAGTCCATCTTTTAACCTAGAAAAGTCAATTGAACACAGAATTTGCATTGAATCTTAGGTCACAAAACAAGGCGCCGTTCGCAGACAATGGCAGTAGTCCTTGGCAAGAGCGGCAACACTTTATGTGTCCGGTCGTCTTTGCTTGTTCACTGTAATATCTTGTAGTGAACCGGATAGATATTTGTGAATAATACTTGAAACAAGAGTTTGATACGGAATACCTTCTTCAGACGCTCTGGACTGAACTGCCATGAGGTCCCGTTTAGAAATACGAATATTAATACGTTTATCTTTCTTAAAAGTGTTTACAGCCGCTAACTCCAGCTCTTTTCTGCGTAAATCTGTTAATGTTGATTCATATTCTCCTGATTCAACAGAAACTAGAAGCGCCTGCTCTTCTCTGGTTAATTTTATTTTGTTCATAAGTCACCTCTAAGATATAACTTAGTAAATTTACGACTAGGAATTACTGTTTTAAGAAATATTTCTTTTTCATTCTCGACATATGGCACGAGATATGCGTAATCCTCTATCGCAACGACAAATATCCTTTGATTAGAATAATCCAACGCATTTGGGTGCGAAATATCATCCAATAAACCACCATTTTGGAGATAAAAAACCACCTCTTCAAAAGATCGGTTTCTATCTTCTATTAGTTGCTGATTTTTATCGGAACTCCAATTGAATATTTTCATATGTTAAAGACTAGCACAAATGTGTGCATTTTGTCTTCACATTGATTGACAACGCGTCACGAAACTTATTTAGTGCCTGACATAAAACCGAACATATCATTAAGCAATAATAGTTTGCAGTTTTTTTCTGTTGGTAAGAATTTACGAGTTTAATCCAGATTGCCTATTATTTAGTCGATTTGAAGGAAAATGAGCTGATTTCATCGAATCTTCGTTACCACTTGTACGTATAAAAAGACCTACACACAAAACTTCGCATAGCAAATAACACCGGACAACCCGAAACGATTTGAAGGCTATTACGGTAAAATAGTGACTTCTTTCTGATTAATTAATTTTTGATAGATTTACGCGTTAATAGCAGTGTCATGTTAAGTCGTTCAGTACAATCAACCGATGGGGTCAAACTCGATTGAGATTAAACTTGATTAATTTCTAAGTGATTATTGGTTTTTAACGCCGATAGTGATAACTTTTTGTGATTATTAAACTATGGTCCGATATCTCTAGATCGGTAATATTCAACAGTAATGAACCCAGCAAAAACCGATGGGTAGAGTAAAGGACTGGCTACCAATCACCATTAGGAATCGCTTATCTGTTTCCGCCCCTTTCGTTTGGCGGTGCCTCAATAGCCATTCCATAGTTGACCTCACCAATCCTTCCTCATCAAACCGTGCATGCGGTGCTACCGCACACGGCTTTCCGATGTTCTTCACACCGAAGCATGCGCCTTTTTCCAGCCAGCCGTTGTTGGAACCTTATAAAGCCCATATTTCGTATAAAACTGTTTACTCGGAAAGCGACCAAGGCCGATCCCACGATCTTTAACCTTGTGCCGCCTCATCAGGTGTATCCGCAAGCGCTCTTCTGCGTGCGTTTTCACCTTACTCAATACACAACTAGAATTTCGATAGTGGAAGTAATTTGTCCATCCACGAAGGCTGGTGTTAACACTTCCAACAATATCTTCCAGCGGTATTGGTGTGCGTTCACGTGCGGTCAGTTGCTTTATACGATCTTTGATTTTTGCAAGAGATTGCGGTGCAGGGCATATATGCGTATAGCTTTTGCCCGACTTCAGACTCTTGTTCACTCTGATTTCAAAACCCAGAAAGTTGAAACTTTCCTGTGTGGCATCAACAATGCGCGTCTTGGTCTCATTAAGCGTGAGATCAAGACGGTTCATGATGTGCTGTATGGCCGCCATGGGTGCATCCATTTTTCCTCTGCATAACACCACAAAATCGTCCGCATAGCGGACGATATGTGCACCCACCTTTCTTCTCAATTGACGCCTATCCCAGATACGATCCAGAATATGCAGGTAGCAGTTAGCCAGCAGCGGTGAAATGACACCCCCCTGGGGAGTTCCTTTGCTATTGGCTTTGCCACCACCTACATTTTTCCTTGTGCCATCCCCGTCCTCCCCAATGACCGGCGCTTTGAGCCATAGTTTGATTATATGCAGTATCGCACCGTCAACTATGCGCTCAGATACCACGGCCATCAGTTTGGCATGAGGTATGCTGTCAAAATACTTCGACAAATCAGCATCAATAACCTGGTTGTAGCCTTGATGAAGCAAGTTTGCTATTTCATCAACCGCATCATGGGCAGATCTCTTCGGACGAAACCCATAAGAGTTCGAACAAAAATCTGCTTCAAATATCGGCTCAATAACCAGTTTAGCCGCCATCTGAGCTACCCGGTCACGGATTGTCGGTATTCCCAGTGGTCGTTGACTACCGTCCGCTTTAGGAATCATGACACGCCGCACCGGACTCGGTTGGTAAGTTTTGTGTTTCAGGTCTTGACCCAGCTCCGACAAAAACTTGTTTACCCCTATCTTTTGCTCTATGTCCTCGAAGTTCATCCCGTCAACACCAGGACTCCCTTTGTTGGCACGCACAAGACGATAGGCAAACATGAGGATGTCTGCCCGCCATATCTTGTCATATAGCGCATAGAAGCGATAGGCTGGTTGTTGCTTGGCTTTGGTGTAGAGCTTCCTCTGTAGTGTCCTGATTGCATCAGGGGTTATTAGCATTTCGCAATCCCCTTTTCCTCCACTCTTTGGTTGCATGAACAAAGCAGGGTTCCTTCCCTCATCCGGGGTTATGTTGTCCCACGAACTCAGACGGTATTATGAACCCCTCCGACTCCCGTTACAGCCTGTGGCGATTTCGTTCCCTTATACACCACAGTCGGCGGCCTCCCCACCACCGCAACGGGTCTCCAGCACTGGGCAATAAATCTTCAAGAACATGCCGACCTTGCTACCCCGGAAGTCAATGGGCGCCACTTCCGTTATTTCAGCACCCATCCAACGGCCTTCCCCTTCTGACCACAGGGTCGGCTCCTCCAATTAAGTTTACGAGGCTACTTATAGGTTCACTTGCGTTACGGCCTGCTCTCTTGCTGTGTGAAAACTTACGACCCCGTGTTACCACGACGCCGCTTCCTCATGCTACCAAGGCGTACGGACAACTCCTCGGACGGGACTTTAACCCGCTAGATTTATTACTGTTACTGCGAACGGTCAGACTCGATTGCAAAAACCGATGGGGTCCAAAAACCGATGGAAACCGATGGGGTCAGACTCGATTGAAATTAAACTTGATTAATTTCTAAGTGATTATTGGTTTTTAACGCCGATAGTGATAACTTCTTCTGATTAATAAATTCTAAAATCGGTAATATTCAAAAACAATGAACCCAGAACACCTGCAGCTATTAGTCACGCGAGTCATGCCTTACGGCAAGTACAAAGGGCGTTTGATTGCTGATTTACCTGGACATTATCTTAATTGGTTTGCTCGCAAGGGGTTTCCCTCTGGGGAAATCGGTGATCTATTAGCATTGATGCAGGAGCTGGATCATAATGGACTTACGTCTCTATTAACACCGCTACGGAAACGATAAAATTCGTCTTGTTTCGGTCCAAATTTTCTAGTTTTTTACTCAGCCAAGGTGGAACAGAGACCGTTTGACGATCTAATCGTGCTTCAACGCCAAAAGTATTCGATCAATGCGAGTCCATGCACATAATCAAGTAGACTATGCGTATGAAAGTTTGTATTAGCTAAGGGGATATTGCATGATGCCAAATAATAAAAACAAAAGTCCCGAATCAGAATACCAATTGCTCATGCAAGAGGGCGAATTAAAACCTGACCCTGATCAAGCCAGTGCAATTTTTGAATTAGAACGCTTGCATCGTGAATTAATTAATCACCCTGAAATCAAGATAGAGAAAAACCGTTTAGGGTTAAACAGTAGATGGTTTTCCCGTTTCTTCCAACGCTCAAATAAAAAGAAATCGCCTAAAGGGATCTATTTATATGGCGGCGTAGGGCGTGGGAAATCCATGTTAATGGATTTGTTTTATTCACTTGCCCCTTTGAAATCAAAACAGCGCGTTCATTTCCATGAATTTATGTTGGATATTCACGCACGTTTGGAGAATTGGCATCGCCTGACTGCCAAAGAACGTGCCCAACACGGCAGTCGAACCAACAACGATGACCCTATCCCGGTGATTGCACAACAGATTGCCAACCAAGCGACACTGTTATGTTTTGATGAACTGCAAGTAACCGATATCGCCGATGCGATGGTCGTGGCCCGATTGTTTGAAGTCTTGTTTGATCTCGGTGTCGTTGTCGTTGCCACATCGAATCGAGTGCCGGATGAACTGTATAAAAATGGTTTGAATCGTCATCGCTTCACACCTTTTATTGAACGTATTCAGCAAACACTAGAAATCATTTCACTCAACGGCCCGATTGATTATCGTTACGACCGTTTAAAAGGTGCAGAAACTTATTACACACCGGTGAATGAAGACACCACCAATCAATTGGCAGCAACTTTTTTTCGCCTTACTGATCGTCGTATTGAAGATCGCGCCAAAGTCCCTAGTGCCGAACTAATTGTTCAAGGACGTCAACTTTTTGTCCCCAAATCAGCACGCGGCGTTGCTGTTTTTTCGTTTAAGCGACTGTGTGCCAACCCGCTTGGTTCAGCGGATTATCTGGCCATTGCGAGAAACTATCACACCGTCATCATGGTCGCGATTCCCCAATTTAACAAAGAAAATAGCGATCAGGCCACGCGCTTTGTCACTTTTATTGACGCACTTTATGAACATGGCGTGAAATTCCTATGCTCTGCCGCTGTACCACCGCAAGAACTTTATGCAACCGGCGAAAGCAGCTTTGAATTTGAACGCACCATTTCCCGCTTAATGGAAATGCAGTCTGAAGATTATCTGACCAGGGGGCACGGCAAGACGATCATGAGCTAGCATTATTACAATTCTGGGTGTCCCCATCTCACCAGGTTCATGCTAGACTACTCCCACATATACGCATCACCTAACAAACAATATATTTTGATATCAACCCATTATAAAAATCATCATGCCATATCAATTTGACTTGTTCGCTGACGAAATTTCAGATACTTCCAAGCAAAACGAAAACAATTCCGTAACCGCACTAAAGCTTTCCACAAAAAACGCCAAGCTATCACCAAGCCAGCAGCGCTTCAACCGTTTACTCAACCGTATCGAGAAACTCAAGAAACAGCTTGTCGAAACGCAATCCATCTGCGACGCACATCGCCCGGTGTACCACAAAACCATATCGCCACTTCGTGAGCGTCACCAGACGCTCACACGAGAAATGGCACTTTTTTTAGATAACCGGTTACAACGCAAGGGTCTGAGCCGCACACATCGACATACTGCCAGCATGATTTTATGTGATCTTTGTGAACAACTCGCTTTGCTGGGCGATGAGGAAATGCAGATTCTGCATGACAAGTACAGCAATGAAACCTTAGCTGAAAAAGAACAAGCCGCCATTTTGCAGGCACGTGCAATGATGGAAGATGTATTAGGTGAACCACTATCCGATGATGAGCCACTGGATAATCTACATGATGTGTTTAACATCGGTATGACACGTCTACGCGAAGCAGCCGAAGCCGAGCAAGAAATGCAGCAACAAACCCGGGGAGGCAGAAAGAAACCCACAGCCGCCCAACGTAAGGCCGAAACTGCAAAACAAGAAGCGGAAACAACACTTCGCAAGGTCATGCGTCAACTCGCCAGCGCACTGCATCCGGATCGCGAGAAAGACCCCGATGAACAGGCTCGCAAAACAGACCTAATGAGTGAAGCCAATGCCGCTTATGATCGCCGCGATTTAGTTGCATTATTACAGATCCAACTTCGCACCGAACTCACTGACACAGCATCCATCGCCAAAATGGCAGAAGAGAAAATTACCGCACTAACCCTGTTACTCAAGCAACAAATCCAGGAGCTCGAGAACGAATTGCACAGTCGCCGTCACGCCATACACGAAGAATTCTGTCTCAATACACACGAAACCATCAGTGTCGCCAATCTACGTCGTAATCTTTTGGCAGTAGAAGCATCCCTAGAGCAAGATTTGAATGCCATGCAACAGGATTTAGCGCTCATAGTCAATGACAAAGCATTCAGAAGCTGGCTGAAAGCTCAAGTTCAACACGCACAAGACGCTATGATTGCTGATTTTGAGGATTATATGTTTGATGACTCATTCGAATATAAATAGGATACCAATCGACTGAAGGGCGCCTCTAAAAATTCTGATTTCTAAACAAGACAAGGCGAGAACAAAAAATATGGACGCAGCATACAGTTGATATGTAAGGATATATTTTTTGTGAGTAACGCAGTATTGTGACGAAATTTGGATTTTTAGAGGCACCCTGAATACCAGTGCCCATGGAACGCATAACATTAACTACTAAGCAATACTTTCATTGCTCTCGCTTAGCGGCGTGCGCCAACACGAGTATCCGTCAAGTTGAAGGTGTACTCACGTTCTGTTTAGAAGCAAAAATATAGCCACCGATAGCACCCAGTATCATGCCAACTGGCACGGCGATAAAGATCCCAACTAGTGGTCCTTGGCTGGTATCTTTTGCCACAATCATCGGTCCTAAGAATCCAATAACAAAACCGAACCCACCGAGGATTAATGCGCCACATAATACGGCCATTCCTGTCCCGATTCGATCGCCATTGACCAGCTTCCAGCTATAGTAGCCAACCAATATGGCAGCAGATAATGCAATAGCCGCGCTACCCCACTCTGGCAGTTCAGTTGCAATAATCAAAATCGTCGCAATAAAAAACAGCACGACAAGAAATGTTAAAAAAGAAACAATCGGTTTAAGTATTTGAATCATTGACACGCATCCATTTTTGAAAATTTTTTAGAATTGACAAACCGACAGGATGATATCATTTACCTTACTATTAAAGCGTGAAAAGTCAGGAGAACACACTTGGCGTTTAAAAATTATTACAAGAATTAGGTGTTTCACGCAATGCAACTGCGAAAGAAATTTATTCTATATGTAACCGTTCGCAACAACCCAAACCGCATGAGGATTAAGAAGGAGATCCATGTCTTTACATATCGTGTGCCCACATTGCCATGCTACCAACCGTGTTCCACCAGAGCGGCTTGATGCGTCGCCTAACTGCGGCGCTTGTCATCTGGCTTTATTTGCTGCACAACCCATTGAATTAACCGAAAATCATTTTAATCGACACATTGCACACAATGGTATCGCTGTACTGGTCGACTTCTGGGCGCCCTGGTGCGGCCCGTGCAAAATGATGGCTCCGGCATTTGCCAAAGCAGCCGCTACTTTAGAGCCTAAAATACGCTTGGTGAAAATTAACACTGAGGAACAGCAAAACCTTGCCGCACGCTACAATATCCGCAGTATTCCAACCTTGGTACTGTTTAAAGGCGGACAAGAAATTACTCGGCAAGCCGGTGCTATGAGCGAACAAGACCTTGTACTTTGGGCACAAGCACATACCTAACAATAATTGTAAATATGCGGTAACTGTTCTGGTTGGTCCTAGAATTCATCAGTTCAAGGCGCAAAATATGCATTTACACGTGTAAATGATTATTTTATAGCGCAGAAATGGTGAATTCTAGGGGTAAGCTGAATAGTTACTAATAATTAATAAATAAAAGGAGTAGACACTCATGTCCGAGAATGGTCGGTTTATGTCCAATTTAATCTGGATTTCATTAATAGCGATGATTCTAGTGTTGTTTTACAACAGCTCCCCGGATACTTTCCGTTTTGAGTTTCTGACTAACAATAGCAACCAGGAAAGCGCCGAGCCTCGCATTATTGAGGCACGTGGAAACCTGGCAGAAGACGAACAAAGCACAATTGAGTTATTTGAAAACTCACGAAACTCCGTCGTATTTATCTCCACCCGGCAACGTGTTGTCGATGCTTGGACACGCAACATTTTTTCAGTACCAAGCGGCACTGGTTCAGGTTTTATCTGGGATGATGACGGGCATATCATTACCAATTTCCATGTCATTAAAGGTGCCAGCGCAGCGACTGTGCGCCTAGCTGACGGGCGTGATTATAAAGCAGCTTTGGTCGGCGCCAGCCCGGCGCATGATATCGCAGTCTTGAAAATAGGCATCGGCTTCCAGCGTCCGACACCGGTTCCATTAGGTACCAGTAATGATTTACAAGTCGGTCAAAAGGTATTCGCCATTGGCAACCCCTTCGGCCTTGACTGGACGCTTACAACCGGTATTGTCTCCGCACTGGACCGGTCACTACCCGGTGAACAAGGGCACACGATTGACAATTTGATCCAAACCGATGCCGCAATCAACCCAGGTAACTCCGGTGGTCCGCTATTGGATTCGGCAGGCCGCTTAATCGGCATCAACACGGCTATCTACAGCCCCAGCGGCGTTAGTGCAGGGATTGGATTTGCTGTACCGGTTGACACGATTAATCGAGTCGTGCCACAACTTGTTAGCAAAGGCAAATACATCCGCCCAGCATTGGGTATCACCGTGGATGGAAAACTGAACGAAAGACTGGCCAATATGCTGAATGTTACCGGCATTGTGATACTAAATGTGGAACCCGGCTCTGCCGCAGACAAAGCAGGTTTAGAAGGCGCGGCGATATCCCCTGATGGTACCAACATCATCCCCAACGATATCATTATTGCCATTGAGAGCAAGCCGGTTGAATCTGTCGACAAATTACTTTCATTGCTCGATACTTACCGAGTTGGTGATACGATTCAGATTACTGTGCTCCGTAATGGCAATAAAATAGAATTGCCTATCACGCTGCAACCCGGCGTATAAAGCTACTCATAAAGCGGGTAATAAAACATGACCATGACCACCAAAATAATCATCTGGATGATTGCCGGGCTAATACTTGGCAGTTTCATTAATGCCTTTGCACATGACATCGCTTTCATCCAAGATTATTTGGTCAACGGCTTATTTCATGTCGTCGGCACCATTTTCATTAATCTGTTGAAAATGCTTGTTGTTCCGTTGGTGACCTTTTCGTTGATTTGTGGTGTTTGCGGCATCGGTGACATCCAAAAGCTGGGCCGCGTGGGGATTAAAGCATTTTTACTGTTCCTGCTGACCACCACACTGGCCATTACCCTGGCAATCACGATCGCCGTCACCATTAACCCAGGCAAAGATTTTAATATGGCGCAGAGTGCAAGCGCCCAAACAGAATTTGTCGCGCCTGAAGCACCGCCACTCAGCCAAGTACTGATAGATCTGATCCCCAGCAACCCAGTGGCCGCTTATGCTGAAGGCAACATGCTACAGATCATCTTCTTTACCATTTTGTTTGCTATTTGCTTGCTGATGATTGGTGAACGTGGACGCAGCATTATTGAAGGCGCAGAGAAACTCAATGACGTTATGATGCAAGTCGTCAATGTTGTGATGTCCATTGCGCCTTATGGCGTATTTGCATTAATGGCCAAGACTTTCGCGCTACAAGGCCTGGAGCTGATTCTGCCGATGATCGGGTATTTCGGCGTGGTGGTTCTGGTACTCGCAATCCATGCAAGCGGCACGCTGATGCTGTTATTAAAACTACTTGGGCGAATCAATCCGCTGAAGTTCATGAAGAAAATGCGTACCGCCCAAGTTTTCGCCTTCAGCACCTCCAGCTCTAATGCCACCATCCCCGTCACCCTCAGAACAATTGAAAAACGTATGGGGGTCGACAACTCAACCGCTTCCTTTATCGTTCCCTTTGGCGCCACCATCAATATGGACGGCACCGCCATCATGCAAGGCGTCGCAACTGTTTTTATCGCCAATGTTTATGGTATTGAATTGGGCCTAATTGGCTATCTAACCGTAATCGGCATGGCCGTTCTGGCATCCATAGGCACTGCCGGTGTCCCTGGCGTCGGGCTCATCATGCTGGCGATGGTTTTCAATCAAGTCGGTTTACCCGTTGAAGGCATCGCACTGATCATGGGTGTAGATCGCCTGCTAGACATGATGCGTACCGCCGTCAATGTCACCGGAGACGGCGTCGTTACGATGATTGTTGCACGTGGCGAAGAAAACATTTCGATGGATGTATTTAATGATCCCGATGCGGGGACGCTAGAACCGGTGAATTTACCGCATAAAACGGGGTAGGAAGGCTGGATGGACAACTTACTCAACCGGTAATATAGCAATTCACTAACATAGTAAAAAAAACCAGAAACCCAGTTTATTTAAATCAGTTTTTAATATTATCTAGTATCAGCAGCTATCTCACAAAAAATTAGTCATCTAAAACAATGATTTTAAAAATTTAATTGGTAAATTTGTGGCTCTTCTCCGGATGTATGTATAAAAAATAATTCTGAGCACTTAAAATCTGTTGAAATAAAGGTGTTTTCCACCTTTATGAACGGCAGATAAAATGAGCTTAAATATTCCGGCATCAGTTTTGTCATTAGAGGGTCAAAAGATCATTGATGAGGCGTCAAATAAAATCATTATTGAATGTCGGCGGGCATTCAAGGCCATAAACCGCAAGGAGTCCGAGAGCAAAACTATATTAGAAGGCCACTTGATTTACTGCGCTTATGGCACGTCAAAATTGAAGCATGGATATTAGAACAAGCCAGCATCAATTTTGAATCTGTGAAAGCAGGGTTACACGTGGCGAAGTAATAAAACCTGTTTACCCATAGGTTTATATCGTTTTATGTTGATAACAGTTAATTAACAGAATACAATCTGTCTATGATAAAGACGTTTCGTCATAAAGGACTGGAAGCTTTTTTTCTAACAGGAAACCGGGCAAGAATACAACCAAGTCACGCTACAAAGCTACGCGTAATACTTACCGCATTAGATAACGCGAAACAACCAAGTGACATGAATGCACCTAACTGGAGATTGCACCCCTTAACGGGAAACCTTGCAGGAAAGTATTCCGTAACCGTAAGCAAGAATTGGCGCATAACATTTCTATTCAATGGCGAAGATGTCGAGCTTGTTGATTATCTGGATTACCACTAGGAGAAATTAAGAACATGAGCAGAATGCACAATCCCGCTCACCCAGGCGAAGTATTACGAGAATGGATCCCGGAAGGCATGACCGTAACAAAGGCAGCACAAGAATTGCAAGTTTCCCGCGTCACGCTATCCAAAGTATTAAACGGAAAATCCGGGGTTACGGCGGGCATGGCTTTACGCCTTTCTGCGTGGCTGGGCACGACGCCTGATGTTTGGCTAGGAATACAAACGCAATGGGATTTATGGCAGGCCAAACAGCAACCACGACCTAGTATTAAACCACTGGAAAGATTGCCTGCATGAACCTAAAATCCTCAGTTGATCGCTTCGGCATTGGCCAATCTTATGAAATGAATCAAATTGAATCGCCCCGGGTTTACAGGAGACACTATTTCTTGAGAGGATAGTGTTATGAAAAAACAAACAAGATATTCACCAGAGGTTCGGGAACGTGCAGTACGTTTAGTGCATGAACACCAAAAAGATTATGCTTCTCAGTGGTCGGCAATGTTGTCGATTGCCCCGAAGATTGGTTGTACACCGGAAACATTGCGTACCTGGGTGCGTCAGTCAGAAACCGATCAAGGTATTCGAGGTGGGATGTCAAGTTCGGAGCGTGATCGACTCAAGGAACTGGAACGAGAGAATCGTGAGCTCAAGCGTGCTAACGAGATATTGCGCAAGGCATCGGCTTATTTTGCGCAGGCGGAGCTCGACCGCCGACCGAAGTGATGGTGGTATTTGTCGATCAGCACAAAGCGCAGTATGGGGTCGAGCCAATCTGCAGGCAAATTAAGATTGCCCCGTCGAGCTACTATGAGCACAAAGCTCGTGAACGAGACCCTGATCGATTGCCGGATCGCATTAAGCGAGACAGAGAACTTGAGCTTGATATACAGCGTGTATGGGAAAACAATTTCAAAGTCTATGGCGCTAACAAAGTTTGGCGGCAACTGTTGCGTGAAGGTATTCGCGTTGCGCGTTGTACAGTCGAGAGGTTAATGAAGAGGCTTGGAATACAGGGTGTCAGGCGCGGCAAAAAGTGTTGGACAACGATAGCAAATGATTTGCTGGATCGGCCAACAGACAAGGTTAATCGGCTGTTTGTAGCGACACGCCCAAACCAGCTGTGGGTGGCGGACATTACGTTTGTTGCCACATGGACAGGATTTGTTTATGTGTCATTCATTACGGATGTTTTTGCTCGGCGTATTGTAGGCTGGCGAGTCAATCGATCATTGCATACAGACCTGGTGCTGGATGCACTGGAACAGGCATTGTGGTCACGACAGGAAACCAGCGGGTTAATCCATCATAGTGACCGAGGTAGTCAATATCTGTCGATTCGCTATACAGAACGTCTGTCAGAAGCCAATATTGATGCTTCTGTTGGCAGTGTTGGTGATTCTTACGACAACGCACTGGCTGAAACGATTAACGGATTATACAAAACAGAGGTAATACGACATCGCGGCCCCTGGCGCAACATTGATGAAGTGGAGTTTGCAACCTTAGAATGGGTTGATTGGTTTAATAATCGTCGTCTATTGGAACCAATAGGAAATATTCCACCAGCAGAATTTGAAATGGCATATTATCGCCAACTGAGGGAGTCAGCTCATGCAGCTTGACTCAAACCAAAAAGTCTCCGGAAAAACCGGGCCGATTCA
>JAJFJI010000265.1 GCA_021774205.1 Nitrosomonas sp. | reverse complement strand
CTCAAAATCAGGTACTGGTTGATTAAGCATGATTTAAATATTTAAAACTTATTAATTATGGAACCTGCTGATCAATCACAATTGAAATATCTTTGTCGCCTAGTTTTACCGGTTGACTAAAGCCTTGAAGATCGCCACTGGTTGGCACAGCTTGTCCGGATTTAGATATTCTTGCTTCAACCACTACTTCAGGAAAGCTGGAAATCTTCATGGTTGGCGTCATTGCCATATCGTCGTTTAATGTAAAAGTTGCTGGAATATCGCTCACTTTTAAACGATGAATAGCTAACGGCATTTTTGGCCCTGTTTCGGCGCGCGCATAAATGAACAAGGTGTCATTTGGTGCAGCTTTTGCAGCTATCGCTCCGCTTAGCGTCACCGTTCCAGAAATTGATGCATCTGCCGCAGTGTCAGTTGTTGCTGTACTAGCATCATCTGAACCATTGTCAACAACAACAGCCTGATTTTCGTCGCTATCTTTCTCAGGAATAGTCGCTTGTTCCGAAACTGGTTCAACTTGTCCATTCGAAGCCAGTGATTTTGCTTCGGCGATACTTTCACTCACTGACTCTGCCAGTTTTGAATCCGCCGGTATTACTACCAATAATCTTTCCCAGTAGTCAGCTGCCTGATCAAATCTTTCTTGTTCAAACTCAACAGTACCCGCTAGCGCCAACGCTTTTGGATATTCAGGATCAATACTCAATGCTTGATGAATCAATTCCGCCGGTTTTCCAGCTAACACACCCTGATTTGACATCGCCAAAACATCCGCATAGTCACTGAGTATTTGGGGGCTATCTGGCTCCAGTTCCACTAATTTCGCATAAGTTTCCGTGGCCTCGTCAAAGCGTCCCATGATGGTATAAGTTCTACCCAGCATAATCCATCCTTCAATGTCGTCCGGATTATCATTGAGCCGCGCTATCAGATTCTCCAACACAGATGAAAATTCTGGATGGCCTTCTGGCCCTTCTGCTGCATTAGCTGGCTGCATTTGCGTTGCATTGGCAAGCTGAGCTTGGGGGAGTAAGCCTCGAGTATCACCGATAGACAAATAGAGAAACACTGCTGAGAGTGGAATTGCAAGTGTAATAATAAACGATGTAGCAATACTGCGACCTTTCTTCATTGTTAAACTTGTCATCATGTTTTTTTCTGGCACATCCTGCAGTAAACGTTGTTGTAATTCTTGTTTGCTCTTCTCATATTGACTCTGAGACAGAATATCATTACGAAAATCACTCTCAAGCTCAGTCAACTGATCACGGTATATACCTATATTAGCCTCATCATTCTCAATCCCTGATTCTTCTTGAACTTCTCTGCTTCTTAATAAGGTAGGCAAAATAAACAGTAAAGTTGTAACGATAAAAATCCCAGCGATAATCCAAAAACTAGTCATGCGTCATTACCTTTATTTTCATTCAATAGCGCTTCGGCTTGTTTGCGCTCAGCTTCCGTTAATGGTTTCTCTTCTTCTACGAGTGTACGGCGCTGTCTAAGGTAAAAGATTAACGTGCCCAAGCCTAACAAGAATAGAATGAGCGGGCCAAACCACAGAAGAAAGGTCGTTGGTTTAAAGGGTGGATCGTAGAGGACAAAGTCTCCATAACGCTCCACTAAAAATTCAATAATTTCCGAGTCAGTCTTATTAGCTTGAATTTGTTCACGAATTTCCCTCCGCATATCATTAGAAAAATCTGCGCGTGATTCTGCTATGGTTTCATTCTGACAAACTAGACAACGCAAATCTTCTGTCAATGCAATTAATCTTTCTTCAGCTTCCGGATCTTCCGCAACTGACCGTGCCTCTTGTGCCCAACCAGATGATGGCAACAAGAAAACAACAAAAAGCAGCGGCATCACCCATTTTAACCTGAGCATATAATATATATTTTGTCGATTCATTAACTTTGGCTCTGTAGTTCTTTCACAAGTGGCAATATGGTTTCTTCCATTGATTTAACGGTTACAGGGCCAATTTGCTTATGCCGGATAATTCCCTGTTTATCGATAATATATGTTTCTGGCACACCATAAACACCATAGTTAATGCCCACTCTTCCTTCGGGATCAACAACACTAACAGCGTATGGATCACCATACTGTTTCAGCCACTGCAGCGCTGTGCCGCGCTCATCTTTATAGTTAAGGCCATAAACAGGAACAATTCCAGCATTGGCCAACTGAACCAGCAATGGATGTTCGTCACGGCAAGCTACGCACCACGAGGCCCACACATTTAATAACCACACCTTTCCTATGTTGTCTTCGGATGACAGTATCTTTTCAGGATCATGCAACTGTTGTAACTGAAAAACAGGCGCCGGCTTGTCAATTAACGGTGAAGGCACCTGACGTGGGTTTAATCCAAGCCCGGCAAACAAGAACCCAACCATAATTAGAAAGACCACCAGCGGTAATAAATAGCGTGTCATACTTTTTTTACCTCCGTCTCTGTCATGAGTGCTGAACCACTGGTAATTGGATCAGCTTCACTATCAACATCCTTGTCTTTTGCTTCTGCTTGCTCTTTGTTCTGGTCTTTTTCAATAGCTGTTTTACGCTTTTCACGGATAGCTAGGCGATAACGTCGATCTGTTACAGCCAAAATGCCACCCAGTGCCATCATAAAGCATCCAAGCCATATCCAATCTACAAAAGGCTTATGATAAATTCGCACTACCCATTCATCATTCGCCAATGGCTCTCCCAAAGCGACATAAAGATCGCGAAATAAACCGGTATCAATAGCAGCTTCAGTCATAACCATACCGGATGCATTATAGGTACGTTTTTCAGGGTGCAAGCTGCGAATATATTCCCCGTCTTGTAGCACACCAATCTCACCCATCACTGATTGATAATTAGGTCCAACCACATCACTTACACCACTAAAGCGGAAATCATAACCACCCACAGACACGCTGCTACCAACTTCCATACGTACATCTCGTTCTGTTTCGTAGCCATTGACTAGCGTTACACCAATAATAAAAACTGCAATCCCAAGGTGTGCGCAGTGCATGCCATAATAACTTCTGGATTGTTTAGCAAGTTTTGAAAATAATCCACCTTGCCCGCTATTTTGCAGACGATGTTTCAGGTTTACTATAGTACTGGCAATCACCCAAAAAGCGAGTAGTAACCCGAAACTCACTAATAGTTTCCACTCGCCCATCACAAATGGTACCGTCAAAGCAGTAACAAGACTGACCGCAAAAGCCCAACGTAAACGCACTACCAGTGACGGCAAATCCGTCTGTTTCCAGCGTGCAATAGGTCCGATACCCATCAGAAAAACCGCTACCGCCATGATTGGAACAAACACTGCCTCAAAATAAGGCGGGCCTACCGATAACTTACCCAAATCCAGCGCATCCATAAGCAAGGGATAAAGCGTACCAAGCATGACGCTACCGGCTGCCACCATTAACAATAAGTTATTAGAAAGCAGTAATGACTCACGTGACAGCAAGGAAAATTTACCTCCTAGACCAACCTTGGGTGCTCTCCAAGCAAATAACATCAACGAAAAACCGACCACTATCACCAAAAAGATCAGAATAAAAACACCGCGTTCGGGATCAGTCGCAAACGCATGTACTGAAGTCAAGACGCCAGAACGAACTAGGAATGTACCCAGCAAACTCAAAGAAAAGGTGCTAATTGCGAGTAGAAGTGTCCAGCTTTTGAAACTGCCTCGTTTTTCGGTCACTGCCAATGAATGCATCAAAGCTGTACCCACTAACCACGGCATAAACGATGCATTTTCTACAGGATCCCAAAACCACCACCCACCCCAGCCTAATTCATAGTAAGCCCACCAGCTACCTAGGGCGATACCAATGGTCATAAACACCCATGCAATGGTAGTCCAGGGACGTGACCATCGTGCCCAGGTCGCATCTAATTTCCCGCTCAATAAAGCAGCGATCGCAAAAGCGAATGCCACTGAGAAACCCACATATCCCATATAAAGCATGGGAGGGTGAATAACCATTCCTGGATCTTGCAATAAAGGATTAAGATCACTACCTTCCATCGCTGCAGGTAATAAACGATCGAATGGATTAGAAGTAAGCAACATGAATAGCAAAAAGCCAACGCTCACGAGGCCCAATACACCCAGTACCCGTGCAACCATCTCATCTGGCAAATGGCGACTAAATACGCTAACCGCAACCGACCACCCCGCCATCATAAGTACCCATAACAACAATGAGCCCTCATGCGACCCCCAAGTGGCAGCAAAACGATACTGTATTGGCAGCTCTGTATTAGAGTTAGTCGCAACATTCAACACCGAAAAATCACTTGTAACAAACGAGTAAGCAAGGCAGCCAAAAGCGATTGCAACAAAGACAAACTGGCCTTGCACGACAGGTCGTGCTAAGGCCATCCATGAAGGGATATTACGCGCCGCTCCAATGATAGGCAGCGTACCTTGTGTCAGCGCTAATAGTAGCGCTAGAATTAGGGCAAAATTACCAATTTCTGGGATCATAATTTGAGCTTATAAGTTAAAGAATTTTAGATACTTACTGTAATTCTACGAAAAATAAACGTTTTTTTTTGGTTTCGTCTGTTTTACTGTTTTAACATTACATTTTACATAGGTTATTTAGCAATCAGAACAAATGTATATAGTATGAGTATTAAAGCAGAAAACCGATGCTTTCGCAGAAAAGCGTGTGTGCTGAGGGCCGGTATAAATTTTTGAAAAATTATTGTGTCATTGATGCTTTCTGTGCTTGAGCCGCTTGTTCCAAAGCCATCGCTGCTTCAGGTGGCATATAGTTTTCATCATGTTTGGCAAGCACCTCATCTGCCTCAAAAATACCATCAGCCGATATTTTTCCTTGCGCAACCACACCTTTACCTTCTTTGAACAGATCAGGAAGAATACCGGTATATGTAACTGGAATACTTTCTGCACTATCTGTCACCGCGAAATTAACTGTTAATCCACTTTCATGACGTTGAATGCTGTTCTCTTCTACCAGTCCACCTATTCGAAATTTTTTGTCGATAGGCGCTTCATTAGCGGCCACCTGGCTTGGACTGAAGAAAAATACCAGATTACTTTGAAAAGCGTTTAATACTAAAGCTGCGGCCACAGCTAGCGCTGACAATCCCAAAGTGATAAAAGCAAGTTTTTTATGACGTGGTTTCATTTTTTATCTCTTTTGCTGTTGATTCGTGAATCAGACCAAGATGTTTCTGTAAAGTTCGACGGCGTTTTGAAATTAAAATTATTTCGCCGACAATACAAATAATTGTTACGCAATAAGAGCCCCATACGTAAACACCATATCCGCCCATGGAAAAAAATTCTGACCAACTTTCCCAGTTCATCGTGTTGCCTCCTTCTGATGCAACTCAGAAACCCATGCCGTATGACTTTCACGTTCAAGAATAATGACACGGGTACGCATTAATGTCATTGCAATTGAATACATCCAACTGGCCAGCGCCATAATGAGCATACCCATAAGCATGGTTGACGCCATTGTCGGTGATTGGGTCAGACTAACAGAGGCACCTTGGTGCAAGGTGTTCCACCATTGCACAGAAAAGTAAATAATCGGTATATTAATAACACCAACCAAAGCAAGAATTGCGCCAGCCTTATCCGCCCGGCGCGGGTCATCAATAGCCGCTTGCAATGACATAAATCCAATGTAAAGAAAAAACAATATCAACTCAGAGGTCAATCGTGCATCCCATACCCACCAAGTTCCCCACATGGGTTTTCCCCATAATGAACCTGTCCATAGCGCAAGAAAAGTAAACAGAGCGCCCGTTGGCGCAATAGCCGTTGCCACCATGGAAGACAAACGCGTATTGAAAGCAAGACCAATCCCTGCCCAGAATGCCATTATTAAATATAAAAACATAGACATCCATGCTGCGGGAACGTGGATAAATATTATTCGATAAGCTTCACCTTGTTGAAAGTCCGTGGGTGCAACAAAGAATCCAATATATAAACCTGCCACAAGTAATAATACTGCCGCAATAAAAAATATTGGAACCATTTTGCCGGCAAGAGAATAAAAACTTGCAGGCGATGAATATTTAAACCAGTTAATTGCCATATTTTGATGTTTTGTTTATTACCGGGTTGCAACGCTAAATCCACAACCCTTTATTTTAAAATTAAATTCGGGAGTTTACCGTACCGCTGAATCTATCGGTTACTTAAATTCACCTTGGATAACCAGATGATCAAAGTAACTGTAATATTTCGCAGTTACTATTGATACTGAATTACCCTAAAAAACTCAGTTGACTGCCACAAATCACCTACCACACACGCCAACCGCTGTTATTAGAATTACTAAGGCCCTGTTGTCATTCCATGGAGATTCGTAAAGATGACGCTATCGCCCAGGGAGCTAATACAAGCGAAACAAGGAAAAATGCGCCTAGTAACGAAAAATGTGCCTCATATCCTAAACCGGCAGCACTGGCTTCTACGGCGCCAGATCCAAAAATCAGTACTGGAATGTAAAGTGGCAAAACCAATAATGACACCAAAACCCCACCGCCACGCAAGCCCAACGTCAACGCCGCGCCAATTGCGCCAATTAAACTCAATACAGGCGTACCCAGTAACAATGATGCGGTAAGTACCAAAAGCGCATCAACAGACAAGTCATACTGTATACCCAACACCGGGGCCATTAATACCAATGGCACCCCACTTACCAGCCAATGTGCGATCGCCTTGCCTAATACAAGTATTGACAAGGAATGGGGTGATATTAACATCTGCTCCAGTGTTCCGTCTTGATAGTCACTGGAAAACATTCTTTCCAGAGATAACATTGAAGCCAATAATGCCGCAACCCATACAACACCCGGCGCCATGGTTCGTAGCATATTCATTTCTGGCCCCACACTAAGTGGAAACAAACTGACGACAATAACGAAAAAAAACAGTGTCGTTAGTACGTCAGATCGTCGACGCATGGCCAATAAAAGGTCACGCTGAATTATCCACCAAAACATCTCAGGCGAGTAGCAACTTTTGCGTTGTTACCGCTGCGATGTCAATTTCCTGGTGCGTTGTCATTACTACCATACCACCTTGTGCCAAATGCTTTTCCAGCAGCTCTTTAATTAATTTAATTGCGTGAATATCTAATGCCGCCAAAGGTTCATCCAATATCCATAATGTTGTATCGCAAATCAATAGCCGCGCTAGTGCAACCCTTTTCTTTTGTCCCTGCGA
>JAJFJI010000264.1 GCA_021774205.1 Nitrosomonas sp. | reverse complement strand
TCAGTTTGGCTATTTTAAGTCGGAAATTTATGCGGGTGGAAGGAAAGAAAATTTTGACTACAGTATGTTCGGCTCACGACTTCAACGAAAAGGCTGGCGTAATCATAACAGTGTTGAGAATTATTCTTCTCAGCTTAAACTTAATTTCCAGACAAATACCGATTCAGATTGGATGTTACTATTTCGAAAATTTTATTCGCCGAAATCACAAGATCCTGGCGGCCTGACTAGCACCCAAGTTCGCAGCAATCCGAAACAGGCTGCCCCACGTAACTTATTGTTTAACGCAGGCGAAGAGGTAAGCCAAGAGCAATTTGGCATTCGTTACCGAAAAAAACCTTCCGCTACACAGACATTGACCGTCTCCGCTCACCTGTTACATCGCGATTTCCAAAATAGCCTGCCGTTTGTGGATGGTGGGAAAGTCGCGTTTGATCGCTGGGTCGGTGGATTAGCTGTTCAATTCGCAAACGATCACATGCTTTTTAAACGACCCAATCGTTTCTTGATAGGTGTTGATTATGGCATCATGAACGACGACCGGAAACGTTTTAATAACAATTTCAGTATACAAGGCGCACTTGCTTTGGACCAAATTGAACGTGTACAAAATGTGGGGCCTTTTTTCCGGAATGAATGGAACATGGCCGACAAACTAGATTTGGTTGTTGGTGGTCGCTGGGATTGGTTGCACTATCGGGTGGAGGACGTATTCCAGACCGATGGCAATCAGTCTGGTTCGCGAACCTTGTCTCAAGCCAGCGGCACAACGGGACTGGTGTACCATCTAAATAACCGTCATCAGATTTATACCAATGTCGCATCCATATTCGAGGCCCCAACAACTACTGAACTGATCAACAACCCAACCGGCACAGGTGGCTTCAATTCCAACATTGATGCACAAACATCATTGAGCCAAGAACTCGGTCTACGCGGCACCCCTGCAGGATTTCAATATGAAGCCACAATATTTCATATTTACACCTGGAACGAAATTACACCATTTGAGCTGCAGACATCTCCCGGACGCGCGTTTTTTCGTAACACGGGGCAATCTCGCAGGTTAGGCGTTGAAACACGCATAGCAACACCGGTATGGAACGGCTTGAGCGCTGAAATAGGATATACCTATTCAGATTTTGAGTTCGAGAAATTCATTGTTGACAATATCAACCTGAAAGGCAATGCGTTTCCCGGCGTACCAAAACACCGATGGGAAGGACGGGTTCGTTATACGCACGCTTCCGGGGTCTTTGGGCAAATTTATGTACAGCGAGTCGGAAAGTTTTTTGTAAATAACGTTAACAATGTATCCAACAACGCTTATAACCTGGGTCAACTGCTATTGGGATGGGAAACGAAGCGCAACTGGATCGAAGGATCATTGTTTTTTGGTATTAATAATTTATTCAATGAACAATACAATGCGAACACACGTATAAACGCAGCCTTTGGCCGCTTCTTCGAGCCAGGTCCACCCATTAATGTTTTCGGCGGATTGCGCATCCGCATTACACCTTTTTAATATTTTCACCATTTACGACTAATGTGCGCAAACATAAGTTGAGCCTTGCTAGTATGGATGGTACATTGTCAACAAACAGTCTAATTGCATAGGAAACCACATGAAAAGTATGCGTCAGCTTTCAGTGATAGTGGCAATGATACTATCCACTCTGGGAACACCCTATTTTCTCTCGTCCGCACATGCTCAAAACGCCCCAACTACACTCAAGGTAGAAGTAATTTCAAGTGGGCTCAACCATCCCTGGGGGATGGCATTCCTACCAAGCGGGCAATTACTGGTGACAGAGCGAGTTGGCCGACTACGCATTATTTCGCCTGACGGCAACATATCAGGGCCGCTACAAAGCGTACCCACGGTATTCAGCAAAGGTCAAGGCGGCTTACTTGACGTGGTATTGGATCCTGATTTTTCCAACAACCGCATCATCTATCTCTCTTATGCAGAGCCTCAAGGCAATAAAGTCGGAACTGCGGTAGCCAAAGCAGAACTTGGTGATATGGCATTAGAGAATGTGGAAGTCATCTTCCGCCAACACCCTAAAACAAAAGGTGGAGACCATTATGGATCGCGACTGGTATTCGCTCCAGACGGCAATCTTTTTATCACGCTAGGCGATCGTTCCAAACATATGGATGAGGCCCAGCAATTGGATAATCATTTAGGAAAATTAGTCCGTATCCGACGTGATGGATCAGCATCCGAAGGCAATCCATTTACAAGAAACCCAGAAACTATGCCCGAAATATGGTCCTATGGCCATCGACATATACAGGGTGCAGCCATTCATCCCGAAACCGGTAAGATATGGATTCACGAGCATGGACCACGCGGTGGCGATGAAATCAATATCCCTCAACCAGGCAAGAATTATGGTTGGCCTAAAGCAAGTTATGGCGTTCATTACTCGATGATACCTATTAAAGACGAGCATGCGGAACAAGGCTTTGAAGAACCGATTTATTACTGGACGCCTTCCATCGCTCCCTCGGGCATGCTGTTTTACACTGGAAAATTATTTCCTGAATGGCGGAATAATATATTTATCGGCACTTTAGCTGGCCAGCATTTAGTTAGATTAGAGACAAAGGGCAATAAAATTGTTCGAGAAGAAAGATTGTTAGAAAATAGTGCGCGTATTCGTGATGTAGCACAAGGTCCGGAAGGTGCGCTTTATTTACTTACTGATGAAAAAAATGGAAAACTTATAAAGATCACGCGCTCATCTTCAAAATAAGCCAAACTGTCGTGGTTGGGTTTTTTAAACCTGTTCGAGGCTGCAAACATGAAGATAATTATCGAGTGAGTGATAATACAATGCCCAAGGCACATGTCAGTACTGTTGGTGTGACGATTAATTCGGCTTAGACAAAAACCTTGGAGCGCTCGGCGGGCAGTATTGCCACTAAAATTCATGTCACAGCAAAGAATATTCTCACGGTATAAAAATGGCTAAAAATAACATGAGATTTGTACGGTTCACTACTCATTTAGTCTTCGGCAAAACGTAGCGCCTTTTATTGAATTTATTCGTATCCCTCTACGACCATGCGCACCTTAATTTATTCAATCGGCATCGAGCGCATTGTTATTTTTCTGCTAATTCTAGCCACCCTTATTCTTTTCACCTTAGCCCCACGTTACCAAGTGGATTCCATAAATTTACTTTATAACAGTGATTTCAGTGAAGGATTTAAAAACTGGACGGAATCATCAAATTGCGGAAAGCTAACGCAAAATTTAGGCGAAGCCCTGCTTGAAAACCAGAATGCCCCATGCACTGTTTTTTTGCGGCAGCATTTACCCATCCCCCAAAGCGCGACTCAATTGATGCTGTCCGCGGAGGTAAAAACTCACAATGTTTCTCAAGGAAAACTTTCTTGGCAAAGCGCCCGCCTTTCTTTGGTTGGAATAGATAATAACGCTAAGAAAATGTGGCATCACCCTCATATGATTAAACTACCACCAAGGAATGAGGGGTGGAAAAACGTCTCCCAAGTGTTTTCCATCCCTCCGGATTCCGTCGAATTAATCGTTGGCCTGGAAATTATGGAAACAACGGGAACCGTGTCGGCTCGAAAACTAAAACTCGCTCCGGCATCAGAAAACAGCTGGTTTCCTATTGTCGCCAATTCCCTGCTCATCCTTTGGGGTGTGGCCTTTCTTTGGCTGGGAAAAAACTTGCGCCGACTTTTCAGCTCGAAAAAAATTCAAGGTTCTTTTTTAATCGTCAGTGGGTTCATCGCTATTGGGTGCATGATACCGGGCAAAGTCCGAGACCTGATCCTTGATCGAGCTCAGGAAACGATTGGAAGCCTCAAAATGGTTTTAGCCGAGTCATTCATTTGGTCCTATGTCCCTCTAGAATTTCAAACTTACCTTTCCATTTCACCAGATAAAGTCGGGCATTTCGTTCTTTTTGCCATTCTGGCTTTTCTTTTTCGAATCGGACGGCCCCAAGACCCATTCGTCTCTCAATGCTTCAATCTGATGTTGTTCGCGGCCAGCACAGAGGTTCTACAATTCTTCATTTCCGACAGGCAGCCTGGAGTCATCGATTGGTCAATCGATGTGGGCGGCCTGTTTTTAGGATTTTTATTTGCTGAAATATTCCGTCCCAGACAAAAAAATCGATAATTTCTCATGATTTAAACTTCCTGCAATTCATACACTGATTTTT
>JAJFJI010000263.1 GCA_021774205.1 Nitrosomonas sp. | reverse complement strand
CGCTTGAAAGCCGCGCAAGGTTATACCGTCAGCGAGCCCAGCATTGGATACATCTCGATTAATACCGCTAACATTCTGTAAAGCTCGATCCAGACGCACTGCCTGCTGATCCCGTAATACTTGCCCAGGCACGACTTTAACCGAAAAAGGCGTTTCCATAATCGGCGTGTCTGTCTTGGTCGCAGTTCCAGCATTCGGCGCTACATAAGATGATGCATTGGGATCGGGTTGATTTGCCCGCCCCCTGATGATGATAGGTGCCAGCACAGTCGGATCACTCCGCTTGATATCATAAGAAGTCGTCTTACGAGTGTCCACTTGCGAACCAACAAATTGGTTTGTCGCTAAAATTTCTGCAGACTGATAATCAAAACAGTTGTCATCCTTTGGATGCATACGCTCGACAAACTGAGGCCTTTCGTGAATATTTTTTCGGCGATCTACGTGCTGAAAGCTCGTCGAACATTCGCCAACGTAATCCAATATTGTTGGAAAATCTGCATTTGTGGCACGACAACCCACGACAAGAAAAATAAATAGCGTGGTTTTGGAAATTACCTGAGAATAGTAATCGTTGCGAAGAAGGACCATTTTGAACCAAATCTCTTGGTCATCTTACAACAAATGGAAAAGATCGGAAAACATGGCAGAATGGCTTCGTTTCTGAAATTGGAATACTTAGTCGAAATCAAGGAAAATTAAATTTCCTTGAAATAACAACTATATGAAAACAAATAATAATGTTAGAATAAAATATTCAGACTACTCCATTAACAAAGTATTTTTTGAACTATAATACTTGGGCATAGGGTAACGTAACAGTAAAATTGCTACCTTGTTTAGGCGCACTTTCAACACTGATATCACCGCTGTGAGCATGTACAAATGCCAACGCCAGATTTAGTCCCAAACCATTGCCATGTTGCGTACGGCTTTGATCACAACGATAAAACCGCTCAAAAATACGTGTGGCTTCATCGGCCGACATGCCAATACCGGTATCTTTGATTGACAGCTTAATTTGTCCTTTCTCGTTAATCAGCACAAGTGTGACTCTTCCACCCTCGGCAGTATACTTCAAGGCATTATCCAAGAGACTGGCAACAACACGTTGGAGTCTTTGCCGGTCGCCTCGGATACGGCATTGCTTCGGTAAATCAGCATTGAGAATAATTGCCTTATCTTCGGCAACGGATTGAAACAGCTCCAGCGCATCGTTTATAAGTTCAATTAAATCAATGTCGACAAGTTTGAGTTTGGCAGCACCAGATTCGGCCTCAGCGATATCCAAAGTGGTGTTTATCATTTCGAGCAGCCGGTCACATTCTTCGGTGGTCGTAGCTGCTATCGTTTCCACATCTAAATTTGATCCATTATGCGTCAAAGCTATTTCAGCTGCAGCGCGCATGCGGCCGAGTGGACTTCTTAAATCATGGGCCAAATTATCAGTCATCTCGCGCATACCAACAATCAATGATTGGATACGATCAAGCATCGTATTAAACGTGTGCGCCAATCTATCCAATTCGTCTCCTTGTGAGCGCGCAGATACACGTTGATCAAGTGCACCATCCGCGATTGCACTTGCTGCATCGGTAATTTCCTGTACGCCACGCAGCGCTCTTTTTGCCATGAACCATCCGATGGGACCACCGAATAATACAACGACAGCGAGCATAACAAGGAAACCCCGCAGTAAAACTGCCAGTAAATCTTCGTTATCTTCTAAGGATTCTCCAATTTGGAGAATGGTATCCGGCCCAATAAAAGCGGTAATACTGCGCACATCGTATTCATATTGTTCTAACTTAAGCGTTACCAACAGTGGCTTATGAGCGCTGCGTACTTGCGCTAGATTTTCTGTGGATTCAGTCAATCCTGGCCATGAAGAAAGATCAGATGTCGCCAGCAGGCTGCCATCAATCGCCCAAAAACGAAAAAAAACCTGTTGTGCTTCTTTACCCTGAGTTTCTAACAATATTTCCTTTTTGACGCGTTCTATACCACCTAAACGCATAAAAGCAGCAAACTCGCTAATGTCTTCCTCCAAATCTTCGTCAGTTTGCACTTGCAAAACCGCAGCCACTGAAAAATAGGCGAGTATGAAAGCAATAATAGAAAAAACTACAAAAATACCGGCATACCAGACCGTTAAGCGCAGCGCGAGAGAATGCCTGAGTTTACTAATTGTCTTTGAGAACATAGCCAAATCCGCGTACTGTATGAATGAGATGTGTGTCGAAACCTTTATCAATTTTGTCACGCAACCGGCTAATTCGGGACTCTACAACATTGGTTTGTGGGTCAAAATTGTAATCCCATACATGCTCCATAATCATTGTCTTGGAAACTACCCGGCCTGCATTACGGGCAAGAAATTCAAGCAGCGAAAATTCACGCGGTTGCAGTGTAATCTTTTTCCCGGCCCGGGAAACTGTGTGCTTGCGCAGATCGATAGACAAATCACCCACCATGATGCCAGTTGATTCAGGTGTGCCGCTTGCGCGTCGAATTAAAGCCTGAACACGCGCCAATAACTCAGAAAATGCAAATGGCTTAGTAAGATAATCATCGCCACCTGCATATAACCCTTCGACCCGTTCATCAATCGAGCGTTTGGCGCTGAGAATAATCACCGGCAGTTTGATTTTCT
>JAJFJI010000262.1 GCA_021774205.1 Nitrosomonas sp. | reverse complement strand
ATTGAGCGCCATTTTGTCGTCAGACCATCGAGCAACATCAAGCGACCATTCAGTGTTTCACCGATACCAAGCAATATTTTTAGCGCTTCCGCAGCTTGCATACAACCAATAATACCGACCAATGGAGCAAATACCCCCAGTGTTGCGCAATGCATATCTCCATCGCCCTCCTGAACAGGAAAAAGGCAATGGTAGCATGGGCTATCATAATGGCGCAGATCGAAGACAGTTACTTGCCCTTCAAAGCGAACAACCGCGCCAGACACTAGCGGTTTCTTATTTATCACACAAGCTTTGTTTATAAAATGACGGGTGTCAAAATTATCGCTCGCATCGATGACGATATCAACTTCTGCCGCCAATTGTCGCAATTGGTTTTCTGCCACATATTCCTGCAAAGTAACAACATCGACTTCAGGATTAATACCTGTAAGTGTTTTTTTTGCGGAATGTGTTTTGGGAGTGCCAATGGCAGCCGTACTATGAATAATTTGCCGCTGTAAATTGGTTAAATCAACATTATCATTATCACAGATAATCAGCTTCCCAATACCACTGGCAGCCAAATACATCGCAACGGGTGAACCTAGCCCCCCCGCCCCGATAATCAGCGCACGCGAACGAATAAGTGCTTCTTGTCCTTTAATATCAATTTGTGGCAACAGAATATGACGACTATAGCGCAATAACTGGCGATCGTTCACTAGCTCAGGAAAATCCTCAAGGTGTCTTTAACCAGAATCAGTTATCAGATTTACTCACTTTTTTTTCCGGAAATGGCGTAACACCCTTCAGATAATCCATCGCCCGCGCTAACATAAGATCATCACTGGAGCCAAATTCTATAGGTTCAGTACGTTTTTCATCCTCATCTTCGTCCTCTTGCTTGGCTTTAGCTTTAGCTTTAGCTTTGGCCTTTGCTTTAGCCTTTGCTTTATCAGCACTCTGATCCGCATCTGTTTTTTTCGCTTCACCGTTAGACAAATGACGACTGAGATCCGCCTCGCGCAAACGCCGAGAATCCGCTTCTTCCTCCTCATCCAGGATGTCTGGTGTTATCCCTTTTGCCTGAATAGAATTTCCATTTGGTGTGTAATAACGCGCTGTCGTAAGTTTAATGGCTGTTT
This sequence comes from Nitrosomonas sp., assembly GCA_021774205.1. GTDB lineage: Bacteria > Pseudomonadota > Gammaproteobacteria > Burkholderiales > Nitrosomonadaceae > Nitrosomonas. Next base: position 7,788 of record JAJFJI010000262.1, on the reverse strand, counting down.
CATTACCTAACGGCAAAATGGTCTGTACCGAACCTTTACCGAAAGTCTGGGAACCCATTACCACCGAACGCTCATGATCCTGTAGTGCACCAGCAACTATTTCTGAAGCAGAGGCGGAACCACCATTTACCAGGGTGATCATTGGCACGGTCTTTATATCAACCGGCAATCCTTCAAGAAAATCTTCATCTTCCCCACGTAAATAAAACCTGGGGTTAGCATGAAGCTTCATTCTTGCTTCATCGGTACGGCCATCCGTATAAACCACTAACGCATCCTGCGGCAGAAAGGCTGCTGAAACAGCAACCGCACCATTTAGTAAACCACCTGGATCATTACGTAAATCCAGCACTAATCCTTGCATTGGTATCGAACTTTCCTCGTACAATTTTTTGATGGCCAGCGCTAAATTTCTGCCGGTATTTTCCTGGAACTGAGTAACACGAATGAACGCATACCCTGGCTCAATCATCTTTGACTTAACACTCTGAATTTTAATAATATCTCTTACTAGTGTAAAAATTAATGGCTCGGTCTCACCCTCTCTAATAATCGTAATGGTAAGAGAAGTCTTAGGCTTACCACGCATTAACTTGATTGCTTCACTGAGCGTCATGCCTTTAACTGCCGTATCATCCAATTTGATAATCAAATCACCCGTTTTAACGCCAGCACGGAATGCAGGCGTATCCTCAATCGGGGAGATAACTTTGACAAGCCCATCTTCCATGGTAACTTGAATACCCAGTCCGCCAAACTCACCTTGCGTTCCAATTTGCAATTCCCTGTAGTCATCCTTGTCCAGATAGGCTGAATGAGGATCCAGACCAACCAGCATGCCGTTAATTGCTTCAGTGATAAGTTTTTTATCTTCTACAGGTTCGACATAATCACTCTTGATACGACCAAATACTTGAGTAAATGAACGTAATTCCTCAATCGGCAACGGATGCACAACCTCCTGAGTTGCTTTGTTGGCCACTGCAGAAAAATTCAAACTGATCATCACCCCAGTGAGTCCGCCAATAAGAACCAAACCAATTTTTTTGATCGTGTTATGCATTATACGATTCCTGTATGTATCTAAATATTGTAATTATCCTGCCTTGCTTGCTACTACTCATATGCGACTATTCGGTTAAAAAAACAAGGGGAGTACACCCTATTTACAAGAGATGAGCAAATAGCATATTTTGCAGCAATCGAGTCACATGCTGTGCGCCGGATCGTTACAAATTAATCATTCTATTTTCACCCAACCCAGCGGATCAAAGGGCTTACCTTTATAACGGAGTTCAAAGTATAAACCTGAATCTAAATTACCGCCGCTGCTTCCTACAGTAGCAATCGTATCACCACTACGGATAACTTCACCCACCTGTTTGTAAATGGTTTCATTATTACCATAAAGGCTCATATAGCTGTTACCGTGGTCTACAATCATTAAATTACCAAACCCCCTAAACCAGTCTGCAAATACAACCCGCCCGCCTGCTATTGCTTTTACTGCATTACCGCTTGGCGACCGGATAAAAATTCCTTTCCAAGTAATATTTTTACCAGAACGTGGACTACCGAAGCGACTAACAAGTTCCCCACGCACAGGAAGATTTAGATCGCCTTTTAGCGAAGCAAATAAGCGGCCTTGTATGGAAGCATTAGGCAGTTTACTATTATATAAGGATCGGGATGAACTTTGATAAGTAACAAGCTCATTAATTTCCCTTGTCAACACAGACAAACGTTTTTCATCACGTTGGAGCTTGCTGACATCCTGTTGCTGTTGAGCAATTTGTTCAGAAATTTGCGAAAGAAGCTTTCTGCGTTGGATTTTTTCTTGCTCAAGCCATTTTTTTTGAGTGGATTGCTCCACTAGAATGCTTCGGACCGCTTCACGCTTTTTGTGGATTATTTGCGTGAGATTTCTTAGTTCAATAAGTTGTATTCTCAGGGCATCAATACTATCAGAGCGCGCTTGAGAGAGGCGAGCAGTGTAATATAGATTGCGCGTAATTTGGTTAGGGTCCTGCTGATTAAGCAGTAACCGAATATAATGCGGTGGGCTTTCGAGATATTGACGGTAAAGCAGTTGGCTCAACTGAACTTGCAATTCTCCAATTGAGGCTTTAACTTGTCCATACTGCACACGTTTTTGCTTAAAGCTGACCTCAAATGCTCGTTTTTTTTGTGAAAGCATCACAAGCCTTCGGTTAGCATGACTAATTGCTCGCTCTGACGCTTGAAGTGTATCTGCTGCTTCTAATTTTTTAGCTTCCTTACTAAGGATGTCTTTTTGGATCACCTCAATACGATTACGTAATTGATCCAACTTTTCTTCATTTTCTTTTGATGCCGCACAGAGTGAAGTCGACACAAGCAAAATACCAACTTGAACCAACACGAACAATACACACCGCAGATTACTCGTGCAACCATTCCCAGCTAATTTCAAGTGTAGCGTGACCAATTAAAAACGCTAAGCTATGATGATTCGGGAAAGAGTATCACCAGAATCATAGTACTCACCCATCCTATTAAACGTTTGCCTTACCTTGATTTGTCACCGCCTGCATTGCTTTGTTGATTTCAGACTGATCACCAAGATAGTAACTTTGAATAGGTTTTAAGTTATCGCCAAGCTCATAAACTAACGGAACACCCGTGGGAATATTACAATTCAAAATATCCTGATCAGAAATTTCATCCAAGTGTTTGACAAGCGCACGCAATGAGTTTCCATGTGCAGCAATAATAATACGCCCGCCTGCCTGAATCTGTGGCACGATGTTTTCTTTCCAATATGGCAGGAATCTAGCTACTGTGTCTTTCAGACACTCAGTAAATGGAATATCTTGCGCAGCAAGTTTTCTGTAACGCAAATCTAAACCTGGATAGCGATCATCATTAAGCGTTAATTCAGGTGGCCGAACATCATAACTACGACGCCATATTAGCACTTGATCATCACCATATTTAGCTGCAGTCTCAGATTTATTCAGCCCTTGTAACGCGCCATAATGCCGCTCATTCAATCGCCAAGACAGATTGATAGGTGTCCACATCAGGTCCATCTCATCTAATGTAATCCACAATGTGCGAATAGCACGCTTCAGCACCGACGTGTGGGCAAAATCAAAAACAAAACCATTTTCTCTTAGCAAACGGCCAGCATTCCTAGCCTCGGCGACACCTTTACGTGTTAAATCCACATCTGTCCAGCCAGTAAATCGATTTTCTTTATTCCAAGTACTTTCCCCATGTCGCAGGAGAACCAGTTTTTTCATGTTGACCTTTAAAAAGGAGAGATTTTCTTGTTAGGTGAATTTGAAATAGGCAATTATTCAGTGTAATCTTTGCAGCTACTAAGATTACTACTACACAGCTTGAAAATAAAAATGCGCGCAGTTCACGCGCACATATAAACAAACATGCTTGACGCGATTAAAGAACCAAACAATAGCAGACCGAATAATTACTAAATACTATATCGCTCTATTTTATAACATTTTAGCCAAAGCTGCAGCATGCAACTGATTTTATGTAACTGCGCGACACAAGAGCAACCAATGGGGAGCATGGTTTGCAACCACGTAAGCTTACTTCTCATTCTATTAAATAAACTGGTTTTGCTGTTCGGTGCAAGACTATAACAAACTACAAGTATTTTCCCGCTCTAAAATCAGCAAATTATTTTGAACAACCCCCAACTATAAGCCTGGAAATTTTTCAAGCTATATGAATCACACACACTAATGTTATTACCCCGTTAATAAACAACAGGGTAATTACAAATACGCCCAATCACAAACTAACAACTTAATCAGCCTGCCTTCTCAAGAAAGCTGGGATATCCATTGGATCAATACCCGACTGACGCATGGCCGCCACTGTTGCATTGCTTCTTCTGCCCGTGCGCATTACCGCTGGTTCGTCTGCGTGTATTTCTGCTGTCATATCGTCTGTTCCTGTCCGCGTATGAACAACCGTTAACGGTTTTGACTTGGCCTGACTAACTACATTACCTAGACCCGTTGCTACCATGGTTACGCGCAAATCATCTTCCATATTCTCATCGATAACCGTCCCAATAATCACCGTCGCATCTTCAGCCGTCAAATCCTTAATGGTATTCATTACTTCATGTACCTCACGCATTTTCAAAGCTGAGTTGGCCGTGATATTGACCAAAACCCCCCGTGCACCAGCAAGCGTAATATCTTCTAACAGCGGACTTGCGACTGCCTGCTCAGCTGCTGTACGTGCGCGATCTACACCAGTCGATAATGCGGAACCCATCATGGCCATACCCATTTCTGACATGACAGTTTTAACATCAGCGAAATCCACATTGACAAGCCCCGGGCAATTGATTACTTCCGCAATCCCCGCCACTGCTCCGTACAATACATCATTTGCCGCTTTAAACGCATCCAACATACTAATATCATTACCCAACACCATCATCAATTTATCGTTAGGGATAACAATTAATGAATCAACATGCTGCGACAATGCCTCCATGCCAGCTTGCGCCGCCTTAAGACGCTTTCCTTCAAAAGAAAAAGGCTTGCTCACGACTGCGACGGTTAGAATACCCATTTCCTTAGCGACCTGTGCTACGACAGGTGCAGCACCAGTACCTGTCCCGCCACCCATACCGGCTGTAATAAACAACATATCCGAACCCTGAATAAGTTCAGCAATGCGATCACGATCTTCTAAGGCCGCTTCACGTCCAATTTCTGGATTCGCGCCTGCACCCAGACCCTTTGTGATACTGGGCCCCAATTGCAGCAATGTTTCCGCCCTATTGCTTTTCAATGCTTGGGCATCGGTATTCATACAGATGAATTCGACACCCTGCATTTCATTATTAATCATATGATCCACTGCATTACTACCACAACCGCCAACCCCAATCACCTTGATGATTGCCTCTTGGGATTCAGTATTCATGATCTCAAACATAACGTATCTCCTCTCATAAAAATTGAAATTAAACTACCTGGCTTTCGACACAAAACTTATCACCTTAAACTCATGCTCACAAAATCAAACACCACCTGTTTTTTAGAAACCTCCAAGTTAAAAATTTTTCTGGAACCATCCTTTCATTCTTGCAAAAATCTGCTTCGCTGAGCCCCCTTGCAACCGAGTATTTTGCTGATGCTGAATTTGTTCCATGCCTGCAAGGAGCAGTCCTATGCCGGTAGCATATCTTGGCGTATGAACAACATCTGCCAGGTTGCCTTCATAGTGCGGCAAACCAAGTCTGACAGGCATATGGAATATTTCTTCTCCCAACTCCACCATGCCTTGCAGAGAAGCACTACCACCGGTAATGACAATGCCCGATGAAAGCAGCTCTTCAAAACCACTGCGCCGCAATTCGGCTTGCACCAAAGAGAAAATTTCTTCCACCCGTGGCTCAATTACTTCCGCCAGGGTTTGTCTCGATAATTGACGTGTACCACGATTACCTACATCGGGCACATCGATCGTTTCATGGGTATCGGCAATACTCCGTAATGCGCAACCATAATGGCACTTTATGTCTTCGGCATCTTTAGTCGGCGTTCGCAACGCCATGGCAATATCATTGGTGATCTGATCTCCAGCAATTGGAATCACCGCAGTCTGACGAATTGCACCATGCGCGAATACTGCAATGTCTGTTGTGCCGCCGCCAATATCAACCAGGCACACACCCAAGTCCTTTTCGTCATCCGACAAGACAGCCATGGCTGAAGCGAGTGGTTGCAATATCAGATCGCGCACCTCTAGACCACTTCGATGAACACACTTCACAATATTCTGTGCCGCAGAAACAGCACCTGTAACAATGTGTACCTTTACTTCAAGGCGTATGCCGCTCATACCAACCGGTTCGCGCACATCTTCCTGACCATCAATGATGAATTCCTGATTTAGGATATGCAAAATCTGTTGATCAGCCGAAATACTGACAGCTTTGGCTGTTTCCATAACCCGCTCAACATCTTTTTGCGAAACTTCGGTATCTTTAATTGGCACCATTCCATGTGAATTGAACCCCTTAATATGACTACCTGCAATACCAGTAAATGCTTCACTAATTTTACAATCCGCCATCAACTCGGCTTCTTCTAATGCACGTTGTATCGCATTTACTGTGGTTTCGATATTCGCTACGACGCCTTTCTTCAGACCACGTGAAGGATGATTTCCCATGCCAATAATTTCAAAACCACCCTCGGGCTTTATTTCAGCCACTATGGCCACAATTTTAGACGTGCCAATGTCAAGACCAACAATTAAGTTTCTATTTTCTCTGGCCTTATTCATCTAATTACACCTCCCTGATTTCACATCTTCGTCTTTGCGCCCGATTTCCTTGGCGCTTGCTTGTCGCATAGTTTCAGGTATTCGTACTGCAAAACCGTTTGGATAGCGCAGATCCATATAATCCGGCTGAATTTGCTGATTAATCCGCGCAATAGTCTGATCATAAACTGACGAGTAACGCGCCAACGCAGTTTCTGCCTGCCCACGTCCAAGCTCTAAAACTGTTCCCGCATCCAAACGAATACACCATGCATACCGAGGCGACAAATTGATTTCAACGATACGCTGTTTTAGTGGCGCCAGAATTTTGCGAAAATTGACGTATCGCTGAGCCATTTCACGCGAACTTTCTTCCATCGGCCCAACAAAAAGAGGCAATTCCTCATCAGCGGCGGCACGAAAAATCTCACCGTACGTATTAACCAGCGCACTACTTCCCCAATGCGCCAATACCTTATGCTCTTCCAACAAAACATTCAGGCCATCAGGCCAATCTCTATAAATCTGGACGGTACGTACCCAGGGCAATTCACTGAGCGCTTGTCGCACCGCCGATAAATTCACAGTAAAAAAATTTCCAGTAATTTCGTTACTTACAATTTGTTCTATTTGCTGGCGCGTCACCTTACGCAATCGTCCATCATCTGGATTGTGCCTATCAATCCCGTTCACTCTAATTTCCTTAAGCGGAAATACAGGCAGCTTGATATACCGTGAGTTAATGGTATAAATTATTGCCAACGCAACCATTACAAACAACAAATTGGCGAATAAACTTAGCATCTGATAGTTATTCCACATAAGACAGCTTTAGTATCTCAAGCACAAGGTCCTCAAACACGATACCCGCCTCTTTTGCCGCCATTGGTACCAGGCTATGGTTTGTCATACCCGGTGATGTATTGGCTTCAAGAAAATAAGGTGTCCCTGTTGAATCTAGTATCAAATCTATCCTTCCCCAGCCTTCACACCCCAAGACCTGATACGCCTGTAATGCTTTAGCTTGTATCGCTTTCTCTTCATCACCAGACAAACCGCTGGGACAAAAATATTGCGTATCATCAGAAAAATATTTGGCCTGATAATCGTACAACTCCCCCGCCACTTCGATTCTTACTAATGGCAATGGCATCTCACCTAAAATACCGGCGGTCAATTCCTTGCCTGCGATAAATTCTTCCGCCAACACTAAAAAATCATGTTTTGCTGCCAGTTGATAAGCGACTAACAAATCCTTTTCATTCTTGATTTTTGTCAAGCCAATTGTCGAGCCTTCACGCGCGGGCTTAACAATCAGTGGCAACCCCAACGCACTCACCACCTCTTTGGGATTACTTTTTTCATTCAACACAATGCTGCGGGGTGAACAAATACCAACAGCTTGCCATATCAACTTGGTGCGCCATTTATCCATTGCCAGCGCACTTGCCAGAACACCACTGCCAGTATATGGCAGACCCATCA
>JAJFJI010000261.1 GCA_021774205.1 Nitrosomonas sp. | reverse complement strand
TTGTCTTGGTATATTTCCAAACCACAAACGACGAGGTTTTATCAAACCAATGCCGAGCAGCATCAAATCATTGCGGCAACCGCTCATATTGAAATATTTCTGGACGAGAATAGCGCTATCGCGGTAACGGAAAACCGACCGATGCAGATTGAGCTATTCAAGGGGAGCGTCTATTTTGAAACGAACGGGAATGCTTCCAATGAACTGGAAGTAAAAGTGGGTACTGCGCTCATTAAGGATGTCGGCACGCGTTTTCGCGTCAGCATGCTTAACGATGGCAGCAGTAATGTCGCCGTAGAAGAAGGGCAGGTCGAGATCCGTGTGGCGTCTGGGTCCCACCTAATTAGCGCCGGTGAGCAAGCTAACTTCGATGGGTTAAACATTGCCGAACATCAACTAGTTACTGAAACCAATATTGCACCATGGCGCCTTGAGTAGTTGATTTTAGGTGACTTCCATTACATAGTGATGCTTAGTATCTTTAATGTGACGAAACCCCAGTCTTTTATAAAGATTTTGCGCGCAATGGTTTTGGTGGAGTACTCGCAGGCGGAGTGGTAACCCAATTTTGCGAGCTTTTAAAATTAAATCAAGAGTCACTTTGGTCCCGATTCCATTATTCTGATACTTGGTAGCTATTTGAATTTCTGCAAGCCAAAAATGGTCATCATGTTGATATAACTGGAACATTCCGACGGGTTCCTTGTTAATGGTGATGACAGTAATGTTGTGAGATCTCCAGGTATTCTGGAAGAAATTCAACTGCTCTTCTTCATCCCAGCTGCCAAACTGTCGCATTATTACATCTATGTAGACGTCCCGATGAAGATCGTAGAGCCAATCGCAATCCAATACGCACACGGATCGTGTTTGGATATTTATCGAAGGAGTCAAGGTGGTCTGCATAATTAAATGATCTCTTATCTTCGAATTATCCGCGGCAGTATGAGAAAAAGTTCGGTCGTGATCATCGGCGCTATGGTTCTCAGCAGATTCGTTTAGATTGCCATCGAAAGCGAGTGGTTGAGCCCAAATTTTGGTGCGTTCGGCATTGCATAAGCTCACGCATAAACTGTTCGTAGATGTTGACCTGTGGCATAAATATAAAACGCTTGTTCAGTAAATCGAAACACCGCATTTAAAGTTACAGTGTATGGAAATAAAGTTACTTTTCCAATAGATAGAAAAAAATAGAGAATATAAGGGGATATAGTTTTATCTCTAAGTTCTTTGTTAATAATAAGCATGATTTATGCCATGCAAATTATCTTTTTTAAATCAGAAGATTGTGTTATTTGTCGGCCGGTAGATAAAGGTGAATTGTCGTTGCTTATTGTTGGAATATGGCGAGTATTTTTTAATACTATGTTTTATAGTTGTTTTTATTTGTCATGATTTGGAGACAACAGGCGATGGATTCGGGACGAGATTGAAAAATTCAGCATGATTAGAGTATTTAACACTTTGTGTTATCAATAGCGATTGAAGAAAGCGATTATTTAGCTTTGTTTGATCAATAAAACAATGCTATTGCATGCTTGCCAACTAAGAAGGTGACCCAAGATTGGATTTGGCTGATAAATTGACGACGGTGTTGCGCTACGGTGATTTGTTGCTTACCGATTTATCAATTGAAACACAGTAATTAACTGGCCAATTCAAGCAGTATATCAAGCCGACTAATTACTATCGCCGAGACGATTAGGTAAACTGTCACTGAAACTGAAAGACAACAATATTTTGTATGCTGCCATTTTTTCAATAGGTTAAGCAAGGCAATACTTGCCCATGGCCGGTTGATGTCAAACGCTTTAATCAGGCTCATTTGGAAGCGTTAATCCACTGGGGAAACAAAGTCAATCTGAGGGTATTTTTGCGAATCCGGGTCTTCCCAGTAAATTGTCGGCATTATGAAGTGGCTATAAACCGATGCGACATCAGCGCGCTGCTCATGGTTAAAGGGAAAACGACTTGATCTGGTTGTTGACGTTTTTTTAGCCATGCGGGCAGCTAAAAGGATCCGGTTGCTACTTTACGCGTAGAAAAAGTCCTGAAAAATAGGGCGTCTGGAAAATAGAAATGAGCGAGTCAGGTACGTAACGTTTAGTTACGTACCCTTAAAATGACGACCGATCAACTTTAATTAGTTGTCATCATCAACGTCGTCATCGTCGTCATCGTCATCAAGCTCAATATTATCTAAAGCAGGGTTGTCACCGAAAAAAGAGACTTCCCAGTTCGATGAACTTCCACGGCGCTCCATATGGACCGTATTGACTGAGCCTTCAATTTCAACACAAGGAATGATCAATACACCTTGATCTAAATCTACCGTCGAAATACATTCTTGCACATCCACTTCTTTGCTAGTAACCAAACAGCTTGACACATCGATAGCGACGGCATCCGTCATAGATTCATCAAGTGGATTGCCATCACTATCGGTCTGTATCTCAACGGTCACAACAGCAAAACCGTCGTCAATGGTTACGTCAGTCGCTGTCTGCAATAACGCTGTTACAGGCGACCCTTCGAGTGCTAACAGTTGCTCGGCTACACATTGATTAACCTGCCCATCCGACAGGTTCTTTGCCATAAGTCCACCATCAGCAATAAAAATCAAGCCACCTTTAACCGCAACGCTTTCAGCGAAAGTTGCATTGATGTATCCAAATAAAAAAGATAGTGACAATATGAAAGATAATATTAATTTTTTTGTCCGCATCATTTGTTTCCTTAGGTAGATTGATTAAATGATCAACTAGAGTCAATCGTATGGTTAGCTTGATTCGTTAAAGCCATGGAATGAATGTCTGTGATTAAACGTTCAACTGACCATAACGAAAAAAAAGGGGGAAACTTTAGCCTTTGTTATAGGGATGCGGATTTTTCCCAAAAGTATTAGGATCATCTATGGTCCTTTATACTGCTTGATGGGTGTAACCCGGATGTTTCTTAATTGAGAATTATCGGCAGCGATCGGGTGCGATACGCTTCAATCACTGCCTAAAAAGATCAGATTATGTAAAAATCTGAGTTTTGGAGTGAAAGTCCCGCCGTCAATTGAGCAAACTGCTGGGCATCTGCGCCACCGATCGCGTCAGCGTCGAAATAAAGGGCGCCGGTCTGATCATCGTATATTATCCGGTCCGTGTTATCGTGTGCTTCAGTCCCGATATGGAGTGCCGAATTATTC
>JAJFJI010000027.1 GCA_021774205.1 Nitrosomonas sp. | reverse complement strand
TATGGCCGGGCCCCAATTCAAATACCTTTACTGCCTGGGTTTCGCGCCTTATTCCTGAGCTTGAGCTTGATTTGCCGCCAACGGCAATTGGCAAGGATTACCTGGGCAATAACATGATAGCGTTGGCGCCAAGTGGCGCCGGTTTTCAATTTTCTTTCTATGGACTGTTCGGTGTATTAGTCAGTGATATAGAGGGTGTTGAAATAAACCTGCTTGGTCTTGCATTTGGCATTGACCCAGATCCACCAGCTATTAAATTGCCAATTTTGGGCCGCTTCAATTTAGCGGCACAGGAATAAAAAATGGTTATTCATCTATAGCTGTTGCAATGATTGCCAATGTGTGAGCATTGCTTTCCCTTTTGTTTTGAAAAACTTGCTTCTTTCTAATAAAAGATGTTCTTGTGATTCTTTTTATCTGGCAGCATTAATTTAATTGATAATTGTTCTTATTTATAATATAGTTATTTAAATTTTTTGATTATTTGTGACGTCTTTTTATGCCTAGAAGTTGTGTAAGGCCAAGATTAAATTTTAAATATTTTCTTGCGGCAATATCTTTGTTTATTTCCTTGTTGGTTATTAGTTCTGCACATGCGGAACAGGTAATTGTTTATTCGGCCAGAATAGAGCAGCTGATTAAGCCGATGTTTGATGCTTTCACAAAAGATACCGGTATTCAGGTTAAATACACAACGGATCAAGAAGGCGTGCTATTGGCTCGGCTTAAAGCGGAAGGAAAAAACACGCCAGCCGATATATTAATTACTACAGATGCCGGTAATTTATGGGAAGCCGCGCGGGCTGATTTGTTGAGGCCAGTCAATTCGGAGATATTGGAAAAAAATATATCGCCACATTTACGTGATCCCCAGAACCGTTGGTTTGGCTTGTCTGTGAGAGCCCGTACGCTGGTTTATAATACCCGCAATGTCAATATTGCCGATCTTTCAACTTATGAAGACCTGGCGAGTTCTAAATGGAAGGGGCGTTTGTGTTTGCGCACTTCGAAGAAAGTATATAACCAGTCGCTGGTGGCGATGATGATTGCCGAGCACGGTGAAGCTGAAACCGAGAAGATTGTGCGTGGTTGGATTGCCAACCTTGCTACCGACCCATTGTCAGACGATACTCGGGCAATGGAATTCGTTGCTGCAGGCCGGTGTGATGTAACGCTGGTTAATAGCTATTATTATGGGCGCTTAATGAAGAAGGCGCCTGAACTACCATTGGCAATTTTCTGGCCAAATCAAAATAACAGTGGTGTACACGTTAACGTTTCTGGTGCTGGTGTTACTAAATACAGCAAAAATCCTCAAGCAGCGATAAAACTGTTGGAATATCTGTCTTCAGAAAAAGCGCAAAATTTATTTGCCGATGTGAATATGGAATATCCGGCAAACCCAGAAGTTAAATCAGATTTGGCGGTTGCTTCATGGGGAGACTTTAAGCAGAATCCAATGAATCTGGCGAAGGCAGGAGAGTTGCAGGCGGCTGCTATTAAACTCATGGATCGTGCAGGTTACCGGTAATAATGTAAGGTTCATGTGAGAAATGAGAAGGATGATGCAGCAATAAAGTATAACGCGGGAAAAGCTGGCTCTTTTCATTTCAGTCTGTCTAACCGCTATCGGTCGATAACGGGTTGGCAATTCGTTGTTTTTTTTATTGCTGCAGTGGTTTTGATTCCTGTTGGTGTGGTGATTTCGTCTTTGTTTTCACCTGCCGGTGATATCTGGCTGCATTTGTTGGAAACAACGCTTCCTAGGTTGCTTAACAATACCTTTTGGCTTGCGTTTGGGGTGGTTGCTGGTACTACCTTATTGGGCGTGAGTCTTGCCTGGTTCACTGCGGTATACGAATTTCCAGGACGTAAATTTTTCTCCTGGGCATTATTGCTGCCATTTGCGATTCCTGCCTATGTAACGGCATTTGTTATGTTGGGCATCTTCGATTTTACAGGCCCGATACAAACAACGCTTCGTGTCTGGTCAGGCTCCGATCTTCTTTGGTTTCCAGATATACGCGGCAGGCTGGGTGTCATCATTGTCATGACCTTGGCATTTTATCCCTATGTTTATTTATTGGCTCGTAACGCTTTTCTTACGCAAGGAAAACGGTCGTTGGAGGCTGCGCAATCATTAGGTCTTAACCGCAGGCAAGGTTTTTTTTACGTGACGTTACCTATGGCGCGTCCGTGGATCGCTGGCGGCATCATGTTGGTATTAATGGAAACGTTGGCTGATTTTGGTACGGTCTCGGTGTTTAATTACGATACGTTTACAACCGCTATCTACAAAGCCTGGTTTAGTATGTTTTCATTGTCTGCCGCATCACAGCTTGCTTCCCTACTGATCATCATTGTTTTTATATTGATTCTGTTGGAGCAACAATTCCGCTCGCACATGCGTTATGCCGAATCAAAGAGAAGTCAGTATGCTAGCCGGATTAAATTAACGGGTTGGCACACCTGGGCAGTGATGGGTTTTATCATGATGGTGTTGTTTTTCGCGTTTATATTGCCAGTGACACAATTGATATTTTGGGCGATGCAATCGTTTTCAGTGGATTTTGATCAACGTTATGTGGAATTTCTGTGGCACTCGTTGTTGCTTGCCGGGCTTGCTGCGTTAATTACCTGTCTGGTTGCAATGTTACTGGTTTATGCTGCGCGCCGCCATCATGATGGCGTTACACGCACTGCAATACGTGTTGCCACCATTGGCTATGCCTTGCCAGGTACAGTGCTTGCTGTTGGCATCTTTGTGCCGATTGCGTGGTTGGATACTCAGTTAAGTGAATTGGTGGCATATTTTTTTCAAATTGATACCGGGCTATTAATTCAAGGTACGCTTGCTACCATGCTAATTGCTTACATGACGCGTTTCTTGGCGGTTAGTCATTTTCCCATCGATAGTGCCATGCAACGCGTAACAAGAAATATTGATGAAGCGGCAATGGGGCTGGGATTGAGTAGTTTAACAATACTGCGAAAAATCCATATTCCGATACTACGATCGGGTATTTTTACTGCGGCAACGTTAGTTTTTGTCGATGTGATGAAAGAAATGCCGATCACACTGATGACGCGCCCTTTTGGCTGGGATACACTGGCGGTTCGCATCTTTGAAATGACTTCGGAGGGCGAGTGGGAGCAAGCGGCTTTGCCCGCAGTAACATTGGTATTGGCAGGCATGATTCCCATCATATTATTTCTTCGGCAGACAGAGAAATAATAAAATGAATAGCTCATTGCTTAGACTTGCGCATATCAGGCACAGCTACGGTGAGCAGACGGTGATTGATGATTTGTCATTAACGCTTGAAACAGGTGAGATTGGATGTTTGCTGGGCCCTAGTGGATGCGGCAAGACGACTGTATTGCGTTGTATTGGTGGGTTTGAGCCGATATCGGCCGGTGAAATTGTTTTGAACGGTGTCAATGTAAGTAACGCTAGTGTTATTGTCCCGCCGGAACAACGGCATATAGGGATGGTTTTTCAGGATTATGCGCTGTTTCCACACCTTTCAGTCGCTGCCAATATTGATTTCGGCTTGTATCGGTTATCCAAGTCGGATCGAAAGTTACGCGTGAATGAATTATTGCAAGTAGTTGGTTTGTCTGATGTAGCTAAAAAATATCCACATGAATTGTCTGGCGGGCAACAACAACGTGTGGCGCTGGCGCGGGCGCTTGCGCCCAAGCCGGATCTGCTTTTACTGGACGAACCTTTTTCCAATTTGGATGTGAGCTTGCGTGAACGTTTAAGCGTTGAAGTGCGCAATATTCTTTCTGACCAAAAGATAACTGCAATCCTGGTAACCCACGACCAGCATGAAGCGTTCGCGCTGGCTGACAAGATAGGCGTTATGGATCAGGGTGAAATTCAACAATGGGATACTGCCTACAATCTCTACCATTGCCCTGTCAATCGGTTTGTTGCAAATTTTATCGGGCAGGGTGTTTTTCTTCCTGGCAAAGTGCTGAGTTCCTGCCAGATAGAAATTGAATTAGGTGTTTTGTCAGGAAAAATATTGCGGCAGGGTTTGCAAAAATCCGGCTTATCCAGTGAAGATCGTAATGTAGATGTTTTGTTGCGGCCAGAAGATATTGTTCATGATGACGCTAGCCCATTGCAGGCAGTCATTATTCATAAAGCTTTTCGTGGCGCCGAAATTTTGTATACACTCAGGCTTGCAAAGGGTGGCACTGTGCTTTCATTAGTTTCAAGCCATCATAATCACCCGATTGGTGAAAAAATTGGTATTAAGTTGGAAGTTGATCATGTGGTCGCGTTTGGCCAACTTAAGTAAATTTTATTCCTTTATGATAATAGGTTGAATTAATTATTATTAGTGTACTGTAGGAATAATAGATATCTCTAGGAAATTATGGTTTTTATCCATGTTTTGACTTGTTAAATGGAGGATAAAATAATGTTGTCGCTTCCCTTTTTTAATTTTTTTCTATAGTATCCGTTTTAAATAGGTTTTATACTCACCAACGACACCTTTAAACCGTTATTTTGCCAATCCATTTATTTCTTGATCTGCTGCTATACGTGTAGCAATCGTTACTTATCACGTGATTAATTAAATGAGGATCTTATGAGTCAGCATATTCATTACGTTACCGATGCAACATTTGAAGCAGAGGTATTACAATCAACCACCCCGGTTTTGGTCGATTATTGGGCCGAATGGTGCGGGCCATGTAAAATGATTGCCCCAATTCTGGATGAAATAGCAAGTGAATATGGTGATCGTTTAAAAATTGCCAAGCTTAATATTGACGATAACCAGGATACGCCACCAAAGTATGGTATTCGCGGCATTCCAACCCTAATGTTGTTCAAAGACGGCAATATTGAAGCGACTAAAGTTGGTGCGTTATCAAAGTCGCAATTAACAGCATTTATTGACAGTCACATATAAACCCGTTACTCTTGCTGGCAAGTGGTTTTGCAGGCTTAATGATCTTTATTAAGCCAAATTCTTTTCTGTTCATCCCATCACGTCTGGCTACTACTTTCCTTCCAACAACGTTGTAACCTTTCATTTTTAGTTTTTATTATCCTATCCACGAGTTTCTTCATGCGTTTATCTGATCTCAAGAATCTTCATGTTACTGAATTGATAAAAATGGCTGTCAGTAATGAAATTGACGGTGCCAACCGATTACGAAAGCAAGATCTAATTTTTGCGCTACTAAAAAACCAGGCGCGTAAAGGCGAAAGTATTTATGGGGAAGGTACCCTGGAAGTTCTGCAGGATGGTTTTGGTTTTTTGCGGTCACCGGATACCTCATATTTAGCGGGACCGGATGATATCTATATATCACCCAGCCAGATCAGGCGCTTTAATTTGCACACGGGTGATTCAGTTGATGGCGAAATTCGTCCCCCAAAAGATGGTGAACGTTACTTTGCGTTGGTAAAAGTCGACAAAGTAAATAGCGAACCGCCGGAGAATTCTAAGAAAAAAATTCTATTTGAAAATCTGACGCCACTGTTTCCAACAGATCGACTGTTACTTGAACGGGATATCAAGTCTGAAGAAAATGTGACTGGCCGTATTGTTGACTTGATCGCACCGATTGGAAAGGGACAGCGTGGTTTGCTAGTTGCCAGTCCAAAATCGGGTAAAACGGTTATGCTACAGCATATCGCGCACTCAATAGCGGCTAATCATCCTGACGTTATTCTGTTGGTTTTGTTGATAGATGAGCGCCCTGAAGAAGTAACTGAAATGATTCGTTCAGTCAGAGGTGAAGTGGTTTCCTCTACTTTTGATGAATCTGCCATGCGGCATGTACAAGTGGCAGATATGGTCATTGAAAAAGCCAGGCGTCTGGTGGAGCACAAAAAAGATGTCGTGATCTTGCTGGATTCTATTACACGTCTAGCTCGTGCCTATAATACGGTGGTGCCAGCTTCAGGTAAAGTTTTGACAGGTGGTGTAGATGCGCATGCATTGCAGCGCCCTAAACGTTTTTTCGGTGCTGCGCGTAACATTGAGGAAGGCGGTTCGCTCACCATTATTGCGACTGCTCTGGTAGAAACCGGTTCACGCATGGATGACGTGATCTATGAGGAATTTAAAGGTACCGGTAATATGGAAATCCATCTTGACCGGCGTATGGCGGAAAAACGAATTTATCCGGCAATCAATGTCAATCGCTCAGGTACTCGTAGAGAAGAATTATTAATCAAGGCGGATGAGCTGCAAAAGATTTGGGTGTTGCGGAAACTACTTTATCCAATGGACGAGATGGATGCAATGCAATTTTTGCTTGATAAAATCAAAGCGACAAAGAACAATGCAGATTTCTTCGATTCGATGCGCCGAGTATAGTGCCCCGTCAAGTTAGTATTGGTAGGTTCAGCGATCCGTGAACCGTTAGGCACGCTTCGCCGGGAATGGCTGGCCCTTTCCAAGAGAGGCTTAAGACAAGCGGGGAAGTGCTTCTCGGATCGTCCAAAGGGCGTTACCCAGATGATCCAATCCCTGCATGCGGTCTTCTTTGAAAAGGGGTGGCCATTCTCTGCAGACCACGCCTTGTCTTGAATCACCTGGGTAACGCTGAGCCCATCAATATTAACTTGACGGCGTACGAGTCAAGTTTTGTATTTCTTAACATATTGTTGCAGCGAATGAATTCGGTAGTTGCGCCGCTTCGCACATTAAAGGATAATACCTCAATTTTGCAATCCGCGAATTGCGGCGTTAGGGATTCTAAGGGAATAAAATATGAAATCAGATATTCATCCAGATTATCAAGAAATAACCGTAACATGCAGTTGTGGGAATGTTTTTAACACACGTTCTACTATCAACAAAGCGTTAAATATTGAAGTTTGTTCTGTTTGTCATCCATTCTATACCGGCAAGCAGAAAATTGTAGATACTGCGGGCAGGGTCGAAAAATTCCGCCAGAAATATGGCAAAAAAGTACAAAAACAGGCATCAGCCTGAGGCCGGCCTGAATTTTCATTTAATAATGAACCGCTAGCCAAATCGTTTCACTATCAGGATCGGTCCACTCAACTTTGTGTTTCTTATGAGGTGGGATATTGATGAAATCCCCCTCATTTAGATTAATAGATTCTTGATTCTCAAAAGCTAATACCGCTTTACCTTTTAAAACTAAAACCCATTCATTCTTTTCTTGGTCATACCAACCTGATGGCGGAGATTTTTGACCCTTAGAAATAATTCTTTCTATCATTACACACGCATTGCCAGCAAGTTGTTCAAATACTTCTTGTTTAAGGTTATACGGAATCGATGTATACATATTTTTTGGTTTCATTTTCACATATCCGATAGTCTGCTTTTGGTGATCATTAATAGAGTAAACTATTCAGCTTGCCGGCGTTTCACCCCATTATTGTGTCAAATAGGTATTTATAACATGTGTAAAATACGTATGTTTACCTTTTAGAGAAACGAAAGAGCGGTATCTGAATATCTGCAATTGACACTGTCAAACTCAAATTATATTCTGATTTCGTAATCTTGGTAAAATGTGAGGAGAAAAGATGTCACAAAGGATAGCATTGGTTACCGGCGCATCCAGCGGTATCGGAAGAGCGACGGCTAAGCTGTTGGCTGAAAGAGGCTTTTACGTTTTTGTGATGGCGCGTCGTATTGACAGGCTGGAACAAATTCGTTCGGATTACATAGAACCGGTTCAGTTGGATGTTACCAATGAAGCTGCGATCAATAAAGCGGTGGCGCATGTTATATCAACCAAAGGACGGATTGATGTGCTGGTAAACAATGCAGGATACGGCCGCTTAGGTGCAATTGAATGTGTATCGATGGAAGCCGCCCATCATCAGTTTGAAGTCAATATTTTTGGCTATGCGCGTTTTATGCAGGCAGTGCTGCCCCATATGCGAGCGCAGAATTCAGGATGCATCATTAACATTTCATCTATATTGGGTAGGATTGCTATTCCTGGTTTTGGCTGGTATGCTGCATCAAAACACGCGATTGAAGCATTGTCCGAAGCCCTGCGTGGGGAAGTCAAAGAATTTGGGATAGATGTTGTGGTCATTGCGCCCGGTTTAATCAGAACTGAATTTGCTGCCATACAGTTTGAATTGCTCAAACAGGTGGCGCATCCAATTGTATATCGGAAACTGATTGATGGTTTGCATCGTTTACTGGCTGGCGAACCCAAAGCGCCTAGTCCAGAAATTATCGCCAGGGCAGTGCTCAAGGCAGCTAATAAGTCAATTCGGCCAATTCGGCATGCGTTGCCTTGGGATTCTAAAACGGCGGTCGTGTCCAGATGGTTATTGGGTAACCGTCTATTTTCCTGGGCAATTCGACGCCAAATGAAAATCTAATGATATGAAAAATTTGCTGATACTTTTATTTTTAGCCGGTTCTACATTGTTGATATACAATCACGGGGCAGTGGACAGTTATCAAAGCGGCAACTTCACTCAGGAGAAGTTCCGAGGAGAAAAAATCGCTGGGCATCCAGAACGGGACAGGCCGGAGCGCAATAATACCGATGCCCCAACGGATCGTTATCTTTCCAGATAAGTTTTGCTGCAAAATATCAGTGCTTCAACACAATGCGGTATCTAGCTTCTCCGCTAGCTAGCTTGGCGAGTGCTTGGTTTACTTGCGTGAAATGGTAAGTTTCAATAGCGGGTTTGATTTTGTGCTGTGCCGCAAAATCCAGCATTGCTTCCAGACTGGCAGGACTTCCTACGGGTGATCCGGAGATCGAACGTTGACCCAATATCAAAGGGAATACGCCGATATCAAGCGGCTCGAGTACTGCGCCAACAAAATGTA
>JAJFJI010000260.1 GCA_021774205.1 Nitrosomonas sp. | reverse complement strand
GATCAGTCGTTTTATCAAATCGATAACGGATGTAAGGTCATGGATAGGGTGGTTTATTTTGATGGTAACGTTTGTGGTTGCCCTACGGTTCGCGGGTCAGCCGGTGAAGCGCAACTGGCAGGCATGGCGTACCCGTTACGCGACGCGTGAAGCAGTACAATGGAAACGATTATGCAACGCCTGTGACCGAGGCGAAGCGGCAAAGATCTATGATGAATTGGGTCGGTGGTTGGCGCATTTTAATATGGCTACACCCCAATTGACGACAGCGATTACCGAGGGCGTGAGTGACAGTCTGCGAGCAACCTGTATTCAATTGCAACGACGGCTGACAGGTATTGATGCGCAATGGGATGCACAGATTTTTATTGGGGAATTAACTAAACTGCGACGAACCCTACGAGGTTCTGTCAATTCAGCAGCAGCATCGGCATTGCCGCCACTCAACCCGCCACGCGGTATTAACGTGCGTGAGCGATAATGTGCCTCCCTCCCAAGCCAATAATTTATCATCGGTGCAAATTAGCAAGTGTTGGGGATAAACTGATATTTTTGTTTTAAAGGATCGATCATGCTATCTAAACGACATAGCAATCGCTTTAATTTCTTGCTTTCAATGATGTTGGTTGCGGCTATTTTTATTATGCCGTTGGTGACGTATGCGCAGGACAAAGCGCCAATCAATTTACCTTCTAAACCACGCCTGGTACTGCAAATTACCGTCGACGCGCTGCGCGGCGATCTGCCTAGACGCTATGCGCATGTGCTAGGTAATGGTGGGTTTCGTTACCTGATGGAGCAAGGTATCGTTTACACCAACGCCCATTATCAGCACGCCAACACCGAGACCATCGTGGGACATGTTTCGCTGGCTACCGGATCGGTACCCGCAGCCCATGGTATGGTTGCGAACGTTTGGTTTGATCGCGAACAGGGTCGCCTGACTTATAATATTGAGGATGCACGTTACCGCTTGCTTACTGCTGGTGCGGATGTCGATCAGAAAACCGAGATCGATCCGACCCAGAAAATGGCCAAAGTGGATGGTCGTTCACCAGCTGCCATCCTGTCCTCAACCTTTAGTGATGAACTGGCAGTGCATTTTGCGGGAAAATCAAAGATTTTTGCAGTGTCGGTCAAGGATCGCGGCGCCGTCTCTCTGGCCGGGCAGAGCGGTAAGGCATTCTGGTTCTCCAAGTCCAGCGGCGAATTTGTCACCAGCACGTATTATTACCAGCAATACCCGGATTGGGTTAACACTTGGAACGCTCGCAAACGCGCCATGTTGTATGCCGGTAAGTCGTGGAAGCTGTTGCATTCGCCTGAGCTGTATTTGTTCGGTGATGCCGACGATCGTGAGTATGAGACAGACTTTCCTGGCTTTGGGCGGATTTTCCCGCATCCGTACGGTGCGGCGGACGATAAATACTTCACGACGCGTTTGACACTGAGTCCCGCTGGGGATGAATTGACGCTGGATTTTGCCAAGGCGTTGCTGGACAACGAACAGCTTGGCCAGGATGATGTGCCGGATTATCTCGCCATTAGCTTTTCTTCCACGGATTATGTCGGCCACCTGTTCGGTGCTTCTAGCCTTGAATCCGAAGATAACTTGGCGAGGCTCGATCGCACCTTGGCGGATCTTCTGGCTTACGTCGACAAGAAGGTCGGGTTGGCGAATACCCTGATTGTGCTGTCGGCCGATCATGGTCAGCCGGAAGTGCCCGGGCATCTACATGAGTATGGTAATAAAAGCGCTCAGCACTTCGACACCCATTCTCTCGACAAGACACCGGCAATTGCCGCGCTGAAAAAGCAGTTCGGTATCGGTGAAGCGTTAATCGAGGCTTTCTTTCAACCCTATGTATATCTCAACCGCGACCTGATTCGCGAAAAAGGCTTGGACCTGGCCGAGGTGGAGCGGGTAGTCGCCGAGGAATTGATGAAGTTCGATGGTGTGGCGGCGGCAATATCGAGTTCCGCGTTGCACACGGCTAATCTACCGGACACCCTGTTGATTCGCTCGGTTCTGCGTAACTTTCATCCAAAGCGTTCCGGCGATATCTATCTGGTGTTTGAGCCCAATGTTTTTATCAGCGACTTTGATGGTTTGACGGTGGCCTCGACCCATGGCTCTCCCTGGCGCTATGACACCTTTGTGCCTGTGATATTCGCCGGTGCTGGCCTGCAGCCCAAAACGATTAGTCGATCGATAACGCCCTATGACATTGCTCCAACGCTGGCGAACTATCTCGGGGTCAAGCCACCCTCTGCGGCAATCGGGAACCCGCTAATTGAGGTCTTGGGGAACTGATAGAAGCGGTTTTTCACGTTTGTCTGGCTTAGATGAAACCGTGGCTGGCGCGGTGCACTGACAGGCGTACTTGTTGCGCAATATTTTTGATTGGAATAAAACGCATGTTGGACGAAGCCGCTACGCAAAGAAAGCGGTAACTTTCGATAAATTTTACATGGCTCGCCGTCACGCCCTTGGAAAGGCTTTTGCATGGTGACGGTTAATGCGATAAACAAATACTCCCATATATTTCGATCCGTTACGGAAACGCCAGGGAAAGCGCGAAACAGGCGTCGCTTGAGGTTAGAAAATCCGTTGGTGATATCGCGTAAAATTTTCCGTGAGTGAAAAACTTCTTGAGTATTTAGGTGCTAATCGCTAAGATCAATTGAATAAAAATCGCCTGGCTAAAAGCCATAGTGTTCATTTTATGTGAAAAAATTTTTGTTAAATTTCTTTTTTAGAGGGTATATATGAATACATTTATACGGTTTGCATCGTGTTTATTAGTCTTGGTGTTAGCGGTTGGATGTGCCTCAACCGATGTGACAAAACAATCAATGATGAGTGCAGAAGAAATTGCTAAGCCTGATCGTATTTATGTATATCCCTTTGCGAGCACGCCAGCCGATATTCCGAGCTGGTCTGCAGTAGCAGGGCTGTATGAGCAACCCAGTGTGCCACCCGAGCCAGAAGTACTTGAGGCGGGTCGCAAGCTCGGCGCTCTGGTGGCCAAGGAGCTGG
This sequence comes from Nitrosomonas sp., assembly GCA_021774205.1. Taxonomy (GTDB): domain Bacteria; phylum Pseudomonadota; class Gammaproteobacteria; order Burkholderiales; family Nitrosomonadaceae; genus Nitrosomonas. The sequence continues at coordinate 691 of JAJFJI010000260.1, read as the reverse complement.
TTACGGCGATTAACGCAATGGGAATGTTAGCAATAGAAGGTAACCATCAATCCGCTCCTCAAGTCAATGACGGCCTAATAATAGGCTATTTGGAGGCGGTCGATGAAGGCAGTACAGCCAAGCGCGTATTGATTGGTTTCGGCTCCGGGGGAGCAGATTTAAAAACAGTCGTGGAGGGCTACCAGATGACACCATCGGGCCCGCGTCGGATAGGATCGGGCGAGCTCCAAGCTGGTGGCAGCAAAACGCCTGGTGCAGTTGTCCCAATTGCAGTTTTCGCCGCAACCTCTAACCCGATTGGTCTCATTGTTATGGGGACGGCAAAAGTAGCGGGTGAGGTGACAGGCACGAATACCATCGAGGGTACAGCCAAACGAACTGCCAAGGCGATCGCTGGCCAGCTCCAGGAAAGATTCAAGAAACGAGGCTGGATCCAGTAATGCGTTATCCCGATCATAGGAAGATAACGCGTCGTTTCAGATTAGATATTCCATTTTCATTTAAATTAATGAGGGATCAGTTATGACAAAAAGAAATCTATTGTGGGTTTTTCTGCTCTTTTTTTCATTTATTTCTTTAATCGCACAGGCTAAGACCAACATCCTGGTGCTTTGGGGTGACGATATTGGACAATCCAATATCAGTGCCTATACAAAAGGAATGATGGGTTATCACACGCCAAACATTGACC
>JAJFJI010000259.1 GCA_021774205.1 Nitrosomonas sp. | reverse complement strand
AAAAATGATCATTTCAAATACATTCAATTTAAAAGGTGCAACTGATACAATTCCAATCAGATGTCCCCATGGCACAACTGGATAGCGCGACGCCCTCCTAAGGCGTAGGTTGCAGGTTCGATTCCTGCTGGGGACACCATTAAATTAGAAAATAACCCTAGAACGTAATGCTTGATCATTTTTAGAAAGAAAGCACCGTTGTTCGAGCACCAAGCCTGAATTAACATCCTGGATCAATTATTGCTGCAAGAACTGGTTTTACTAATAAACCCTGGGATTAATTTCTTTCTTGCACATGGCATCGTATTCATCCTGAAAGAAAAATTTGTCTTCTCCAAAAGCGGGCTTCAACTGATCCAGCCATGTTGCATCGGGATCGTATTTTGCGAAAAAAGGCCGCTGCACCCAGTCAGGATTACGTCCCTGTATAAAACGTAGCACAAAGACTTTTTCAGCATTGATTTCCGTCACACCCTGAATTTCAACTTTGCCCGGTCCAGCGCTCATCGATGGGCCACGTGCAGTGCGGCCCAGGCCAGATACTTTCTGAATGGCCTCTCGGTAAACTTCCCAGGCACGTGCAAGCGGCACTTCAAAATAACGGCGGGCACCCGTGTCACGTTCAACAAACATATAATAAGGCGTCATACCCAACTGAACCTGCTCTCGCCACATCCGCGCCCAAGTATCCGCATCGTTATTAATATGATTGAGTAGCGGAGCCTGTGTGCGAATGACAACACCGGTATCCCGCAGGCGTCGAATCGCTTGACGCGCTATGGGCGTCATCATTTCTCGCCAATGGCCGTAATGCGCCATGATCGCAACATGCTTACCAGCTCTAACAGTTCTTTCCAAAAGCCTTAGCAATTCGTCGGCATCTGCATCATTAACAAAACGTTGCGGCCAGAAAGTTAACGACTTGGTACCAATACGAATTGTCTGAACATGTTCCAACTCAGGTGCTAATAAGGGGTCAAGATATGCAGCCAAGTGATCCGTTTTCATGACCATCGGATCACCCCCTGTGATTAATAGGTCACTGATATTTCTGTGGTTCCTGAGATAGTTATATAAGTATCCCGCCTCCTTAGCCGAAAATCGCAGTTCTTTATCGCCAATAAACTGCGCCCAACGAAAGCAAAAAGTGCAATAGCTATGACATACCTGCCCATGTTTAGGAAAAAAAAGTACCGTTTCACGATATTTATGCTGAATCCCTTCCAAAGGTTCATTTTCAATCAAAGGCACATTCAACAATTGCTGACCGGCTGGGTGAGGATTTAGCCGCTTACGGATATCATTTGCGGTTTGTTGGATTAAGCCACGATCCGCATTGCCCCGCAACACCTCGGCCATTTGTTCAAAATCAGCCGATGACAACATGCCTTTTTGTGGAAAAACCAACTGAAAAATGGGATCATCAGGAATACTACACCAGTCAATTAATTCATCAATAACATATTGGTTAACCCGAAAAGGCAAGACGTTTGCAACCACTTTCATCTCAAAACGTTGATGCGCCGATAGCTGCTTCAGCGCATCTATCTTATCCAGGTGATGTTCAGTATAAACCTGAAAACTAAAAGGTGTAGTACCCGGTTGCCTAAGCGCAACCGGCTTCTTTAAAAACTGTATGACAGGCACCATATTTTTCTCCATTCTTATATTATGTGCTGAGAAATCGCCTCTAGCGGGGACTTCACATAGGCATTATTCTTTTTAAAGCCATTTATTAAGCAGCTGAATCAAGAAACATTAGTTGATTCTTGTATTATTATTATTTGCTATTTTACTAGAATATGACATAGGTATGTCTTATCCTGGAAATATCAATTTTATTCTCCGTACCCGCAGCCACCCTTTATACTATAAAAGTATCTATTCAAATCAGATTATTCTATTTTCTACACCCGATCACTATGGATTTAATAACTCAAGGCCTATTGGGCGCCACGATGGCGCAGTCTGGTGCCAAACAACATGAAACGCGCATGGCAACCGGTATCGGTTTTTTCTCAGGCATGCTTGCAGATGCAGATATACTGATACAGTCTTCGAATGATCCGCTACTGAATGTTGAGTTTCACCGCCACTTCACGCATTCCATTTTTTTTGTTCCATTCGGTGCACTCATCGCTGCATGCATTCTGTGGTTTTTTCTCCGTAAGCGATTATCTTTCACAAGAATTTATCTTTTTGCGCTCCTGGGTTACTGTTTAAGTGGCGTGCTTGACGCATTTACCAGCTATGGCACGCACCTATTATGGCCAGTCAGCGATTCTCGTTTAGCGTTTAATATCATTTCGGTAATCGATCCTATCTTCACGCTTATTTTGCTTATTGCGGTGGTTTATGCATTTAAAAAACACGCGATAAGCGCAGCTCGGGCTGGTTTACTACTGGCCGCAGTATATTTGTCGTTTGGCTGGTTTCAGCATCAGCGCGTTGCAACAATCGCAGAAGCTTTGGCAAATGAAAGGGGGCACGCGATTGAACAACTAATGGTCAAACCGACACTGGGAAATTTGGTTTTATGGCGTTCAATTTACCAAGCAGGTGACAAATTTTTTGTCGATGCGATACGGATTGGCCTGCTTTCTGAACCACAAATATACCCTGGCGATTCTATAAAAAAGTTTGTGCTGGAACGAGACATGAGTGGACTGCCGGCCGCCTCTGTGCTGTCTACCGATATTTCACGTTTCACGGCGTTCTCGGCCGGAATGGTTGCAACTCAACCCGAGCAGCCAAACATACTGATTGATGTGCGTTATTCCAATTTACCGACAACTGTCTCACCTTTATGGGCTATCGAAATGGATTTATTAAATCCCGATCAGCATGCGAAATACAAACTGTACCGGGATTCATCCAAGGAAACCCGGGAGAAATTCATCGCGCTATTACTAGGCAAACATTGAATGCACGTTCAATGAGTTACGTTTCCAACGCAAACACAAGGCCCGCCAATGGCGGTAAAGTAATCACGATAGAATCCGGCAAACCCATCCACGGCTTGCCGGTAGTAGCAATTCGCCCCATATTCCCGGCATTGCTGCCCTCATAGTAACTAGAGTCGCTATTGACAATTTCACGATAGCTACCTGATACGGGCACGCCAATTCGATAGCCAGATCTTATAACCGGCGTAAAATTAAGGATGGCTAATACAAAATCACCATCATGCGCATAACGTAAGTAACTGATGACAGATTGACCGGCATCGTGACAGTCAACCCAGGCAAAGCCTTCGGATGAAAAGTCGAGCTGATGTAATGCTGACGTCTGGCTGTAAAGATGATTCAGATCCCGCAACAGTCTTTGCACACCCATATGTTGCTTATCTTTCAACAAACCCCAATCCAATTCCTGACTGACGTTCCATTCACGACGCTGAGCAAACTCATTACCCATAAAATTGAGTTTCTTCCCGGGCCAGGTCAGGTGGTAAACAAACAACAACCGCAGGTTAGCAAATCTCTGCCAGGTATCACCGGGCATCTTGTTGAGCAATGAACCTTTGCCATGAACGACCTCATCATGTGAAAAAGGTAACATGAAATTTTCGGTGTACGCGTATAGTTGACTGAAAGTCAACTGATTATGATGATAACGCCGGTATATTGGGTCTTGCTTCATATATAAAAGCGTATCGTTCATCCAGCCCATATTCCATTTCATTGAAAATCCCAGGCCATTAAGATAGGTCGGATGTGATACAGCAGGCCAAGCCGTGGATTCTTCAGCCTGCGTTAAGGCCCCCGGAAATTCTTCATGCACCATGATATTCAGTTCACGCAGAAAATTGATCGCCTCAAGATTCTCTCTGCCGCCATATTTATTGGGCAGCCATTCGCCAGGTTGGCGAGAATAATCCAAATAAAGCATCGAAGCGACAGCGTCTACCCGTAGCCCATCGATATGAAATTCTGCCAACCAATAATGCGCGCTGGATAATAAAAAAGACTTTACTTCATTGCGCCCGTAATTGAAGATATGGGTACCCCAATCCTGATGGAAACCCAACCGTGGGTCCTCATGCTCGTATAAAGCAGTACCATCAAAATGGGCCAATGCGAAACTGTCCTGAGGAAAATGCGCGGGTACCCAATCCAATATGACGCCGATCTTTGCCTGATGGCAAGTATCAATAAAATATTTTAAATCCTCTGATGAACCGTAACGACTTGTAGCGGCGAAATAACCAGTGGTTTGATACCCCCAGGATTCATCGAGCGGATGCTCTGATACCGGCAGCAATTCAATATGAGAAAAACCCATTTCCTGTATATAGGGAATCAAATGCGCTGCAAGCTCACGATAAGTATAAAATCGCCCATCTGGATGCCGCTTCCACGATCCGGCATGCACTTCATAGATATTTAGTGGCGCCTGCAGCCAATCCCAAGATGCGCGGTCTTTCATCCATTGCGTGTCTGACCAATCATAATTTCCATGAAAGGGGGTGCGCGCAGCAGTATTGGGTCTTAATTCATAACCCGTTGCATATGGATCTGTCTTAAGCAAAACTTCACCACTATCACGATTGCGAATTTCAAATTTGTAAAGTGAGTTGGGTAGTAAATCGGGAATAAATAATTCCCATACGCCACTTGCGTGGTGGACTGCCATCGGATGCATGCGCCCATCCCAATGGTTGAAATTTCCTACGACGCTGACGCGTTCTGCGTTAGGTGCCCATACCGCGAAACGGACGCCTTCAATACCGTCAACATTGACAATGTGCGCGCCCAATGTACGATAAGCCTGCCATAACCGGCCTTCATTGAATAAATACAAATCATGGTCAGAAATTTGTGGCGGAAACGCATAAGCGTCATAAGATTCATAAACGAAACTTTCCAGAGATGCATTACGTGCTTCTATCCGCAGCTGATAAGGCATGGTTGGCAGGGACAACCCATGCCACTCATAAACCCCATCTGGATGAACTTGCACCATCGGCACATTACCATCCGCCGTCTTGAGCCAGACATTTGTGGCGTGCGGACGAAATACTCGCACCAGGCTGCCAGCTTGCTCTTCTCTAGCACCTAGATATGCAAATGGGTCGTGAAGCCGCGCCGCTAAAAGTGCCTCCAGCAGTGGATTGGTTTTAATAATGGGATTCATTGTTTTCCTGACTTCAACTTGTATAGAAGGGATTATAGCTTGTCTATTAGCCCATCACTGGCAATTAAGATCAAGCCATTTAAAAAAAGTGTCATAATGCGATAAAATACTCACAATAACATTCATTCTTAAATAAATGCGCATGACTGGAGTAAAGCATAATGACGGAAGACAAGGAATGTAAGCATGTTGATTATTGCCCGATAAAAGATGAGGCCCATCCCAATTATTATAGCAGCGCCACACGCAACACTATCGCGCTCGTTCTAGCGGGTGGACGTGGCAGCCGCTTGCGGCAACTTACCAATTGGCGCGCCAAGCCTGCGGTACCGTTTGGCGGCAAGTTCCGCATCATAGACTTTCCGCTTTCCAACTGCGTAAACTCCGGTGTTCGCCGCATCGGTGTGGTCACCCAATATAAAGCCCAGAGTCTTATCCGTCACATCCAACACGGTTGGAGTTTTCTGGATGGACGTTTCAAGGAATTTGTTGAATTATTACCTGCGCAGCAACGCACTGAAGAAAGCTGGTATCTGGGAACCGCAGATGCGGTATTCCAGAATCTTGATATCCTGCGCCGCCACAATGCAGATTATGTATTAATCCTGGGGGGCGATCATATCTATAAAATGGATTACAGCAAATTGCTCGCAGAACATGTGGGAAAAGGCGCTGATATGACCGTCGCATGCCTGGATATTCCGTTAGAAGACGCCAAGGCTTTTGGCGTCATGGGTATTGACAATGAATCGCGTGTCGTAAGCTTTGCCGAAAAATCGAATGACCCTGCACCCATGCCGAACCAACCCGATAAAGCGCTGGTCAGCATGGGTATTTATGTTTTCAATGCCGCCTTTCTTTATGAGCAATTAGTCCGGGATCATGATGTGAATGATTCATCTCATGATTTTGGCAAAGATCTAATCCCCTACATGGTGCCGCGTTATCGGGTATTTGCACACCGTTTTATGGATAGCTGCGTCAATATGGCCGCAGGCACCCCATATTGGCGCGACGTGGGAACAGTTGACGCCTACTGGGAAGCCAATCTTGATCTTACCAAGATAACGCCGGATCTCAATTTATATGATGAAGACTGGCCAATCTGGACCTATCAGGAGCAGCTTCCGCCTGCCAAATTTGTCTTTGATGATGAAGATCGACGTGGCCAAGCGCTGGACTCCATGGTATCCGGCGGCTGTATTATCAGTGGTGGCTCCGTACGCCGTTCGCTACTATTCTCCAATGTACAGGTACGCAGCTTCAGTAGCATAGAAGATTCAGTCATATTACCCAATGTCGATATCGGCCGCCATGCGCGCCTGAAGCGAGTCGTCATTGAAAAAAATTGTAAAATTCCTGAAGGATTGACTGTTGGGTTTGATCCAACGGAAGATAGCAAACGATTTTATGTGACCGACAAAGGCGTTACACTCATTACCCCAGAAATGCTGGGACAACAAGCACATCATGCACGTTAACAAAATATATTTCTATTCCCCATGGGCCAATTAAATCTTGCTCTGCTTTGGCACATGCATCAGCCAGACTATCGCAATTACAAAACCAATGAATTTGTCTTACCGTGGGTCTATCTGCATGCCATCAAGGATTATACGGACATGGCCTACCACCTGGAAAGGCACCCGCAGGTCAAAGCCATTGTAAATTTTGTACCCATCCTGCTGGATCAATTGGAAGATTACGCGGAGCAATTTTCCCAGGGACAGATGCGCGATCCGTTACTTCGCCTGCTAGCCACTCCTGACCTGGACCAGCTTCCAATGTCTGATCGTCTCTTTATATTTGAACGTTGCTTCCAGAGCAATCACACCACCATGCTGCAACCCTATCCCACCTATAAGCGTTTGCACAATTTGTATGACACGTTGCATGAGCGAGGGGAAACTGAACTGGTTTATTTCTCTGGGCAATATTTAGCGGATTTGTTGGTATGGTATCACTTAGCCTGGACAGGTGAGAGTGTACGTCGAAACAGCGAGACGGTCATGAAGCTAATGGCACAAGGTGAAGGTTTCAGCCATAATGACCGCATTCAGCTATTTAATCTGATCGGCGAATTGATTCAGGATTTAATCCCGCGCTATCGAAAATTGGCCGAGTCAGGACAAATTGAATTATCAACGACGCCCTACTACCATCCACTCTCTCCATTACTGATTGATTTTTCTTCCGCGCATGACAGCCTGCCTGATGATCCGTTACCGATGAATCCAACGTATCCAGGCGGACGCAAACGGGTTACTTTTCATTTAAATTCAGCAATAGAAAGCCATACGCAACGCTTTGGCGCAAAGCCAACCGGTATCTGGCCTGCAGAAGGTGCCGTGTCGTTACCGTTGCTTGAGATACTGGCGGCGCACGACTGTCACTGGTGCGCCAGCGGTGAAGGCGTATTAGCAAATAGTTTACGCAAATCATATCCTGACAACCCATTACCCGATCGAAACCACTATCTTTACCACCCTTATCAAATCAACGGGGAAACCGGCAGTATCACTTGTTTTTTCCGCGATGATAAACTGTCAGATTTAATTGGTTTTGAGTATTCCAAATGGTTTGGACGCGATGCCGCCGAGCATTTTATTCAATGCCTTGAAAAAATTGCCCGTGAAGTACCGCATGAAGAAAACCGGATCGTCAGCGTCATATTGGATGGCGAAAATGCCTGGGAATCCTATCCCTATAATGGCTATTATTTTCTTGATGACCTTTATACACTTCTCGAAGATCATCCTGGCATTAACACCACGACTTACCGCGACTATCTTGCAACGCCTCAACATCCTGATAGCAGCATTTCGTTGCCAATACTGACAGCGGGAAGTTGGGTATATGGCACATTTTCAACCTGGATCGGCGATCCAGAAAAAAATCACGCTTGGGATTTGTTATGCGCCGCCAAACAAAGTTACGATCTTGTTATACAAAGCAACCGCCTGACCGATAAAGAAAAAAAAGCGGCATGCCAGCAGCTTGCTTCCTGTGAAAGCTCAGATTGGTTCTGGTGGTTTGGCGATTACAATCCGGCACAAGCCGTCGCAAGTTTTGATCAATTATACCGTGAAGACCTGGTTAACCTTTATCAACTGCTTAAACTACCTGTTCCATCTTCAGTGCATGAACCAATCAGTAAAGGGGGTAGCCATGTTGAGGGAGACGGTACCATGCGACGATCATCTTAAAATAGATTTTCTATTGTATAAATGAGCATTAATTGGTACTTTAAGTACCTAAATATGACAGGAACAACTTAATGTCTCGACCTGTGTCACTCCTTTTTGGTATTCATGCGCATCAGCCTGTCGGAAATTTCCCTGATGTATTGGCCGATGCGCATCTACGCTGTTACAAGCCTTTTTTAGAAATCCTCTATCGTTACCCCAATTTCCATTTTGCAGTCCATTTCTCCGGCTGGCTGCTCGATTATCTCATTGATCATTATCCAGAAGACATCGCTTTGTTGCGAGAAATGGTCAAGCGGGGACAGGTAGAGTTATTTGGCGCCGGCGATACCGAACCCGTGCTGGCAGTGATTCCATATCGTGATCGAATCGGACAAATAGAAACCTTTTCCAAAAAACTAGAAAAAAAATTAGGGCAGCGGCCCAATGGGGCATGGCTCACGGAGCGTGTTTGGGAATCAACCGTCGTCCCGGCGTTGGTCGATTGTGGTATTCGTTATGTCATCGTAGACGATTATCATTTTCTTTGTGCGGGTAAAAAAGCAACAGAATTAAATGGCTTTTTTACCACCGAGGAAGATACGCGCAACCTTGATATCTTTCCAATTTCTGAAGCATTGCGTTATAAGCTGCCATTTTCACCGGCTTCAGAGGCTGTTGCCTATATTGAATCATTGGCTGACTGTCACACAACCCATGCGAATAATACCGCTGTTTATTTCGACGACATTGAAAAATTTGGCATCTGGCCGGAAACCTATGAATGGGTATACGAAAAAGGCTGGCTAGAACAGTTTATTCAAGGTGTTTTGGCATCACCAAAAATTTGTTCACAACACTATCGTGATTATCACGCTGCTGAAAAAACACGCGGCATCGTGTATCTGCCCACCGCGTCGTACATAGAAATGAACGAATGGACGTTGCCAGCAGAATCAGCCAATACCTACGCCGACCTAATAAATGAGGCCAAAACTAACGGTTGGTTTGAACATAAAAAAGCATTTTTACGTGGCGGTATCTGGAAAAATTTTTTTTCACGCTATCCAGAATCAAACTGGATGCACAAACGAATGCTGGGACTCTCCGCACGATTAGCTGCGTTACCAGAAAAAATGCGCACAAATGAAATGCAGCAAAAACTTTATCAATCGCAGGCTAACGATGCGTACTGGCATGGTTTATTTGGGGGTTTATATCTTCCTCACCTGCGGCGTGCGATATATAACGACATGGTTGCATTGGAAGCCATGTTGGATAAATGCGTCTCCCGATCAGGCTTTTTTACCGAAGACACTGATCTTGATGGTATCGACGAAGTGTATCTACAGAACGGCATCATCCAGGCAGTTTTGAAACTGGATAGTAATGCCTGTATTTTTGAACTTGATGCCTATCAACTAAAACATAATTTTGGCGATACCCTGCGGCGTCAAAAAGAACACTATTTTCGCAAAATTCAACCCGGTCATGGCAACCTCTCCAGCCACGACAATCATAGCGATAAGGGTATCGCTTCAGCGCATGATAGAGTCCATTTCAAAGATGTCATAAACGCTAACGATCTGGAAGCTGACGATCATCCTAAGAGTCTGTTTATTGATCGTTTTAACGACGCATTCCTATGCTATCAACAAGAATCATTAACTGCTGACCGAATCAGCTTTAAGTCAGCCACCAATCCACTCCCTGTACAAAAGCATTTTATGCTTTCTGGTAACAAACTGCTGGTGTCATATCAATTTAAAAACCATGCAGATGGGGTATTTAGCACCGAGATTAATTTAGCGATGCCCAGTTGTGACGGACCGGGTGGCCGTTATATTTACAACGGAAAAATCCCTGGGGGTTTTGGTCATCTGTTCAAACTCAACGACATGACCGAAATTATTTTGGACGATACCACACTCGGTGGAAATATCGTATTGAGTACTTCCGCGCCTGTCGCACTATCCGCACAACCCCATTTTTCCGTCTCACAATCAGAAAGTGGATTTGAAAAAATCATGCAAGCCGTATCATTGAAACTGGAATGGCCAATCAATAAACAGGAATTAATGATTACGCTAAGTATCAATACAAGTTAAAAACACCCGCAAATTATGGGCTTAACACTTCAGTCCAGCAATCCATTTTGCATACAGCAAATCTGCAACATTATTTAATCCAGACACCCGCGCTGTTAACTTTGTCATCATCTCTTCCGCAGACTGTACGGAAGAACAAGAAGAATCAGCAATTTCAGATTTATTAGTTTCGCACCAGGTTTTCACCAGTTCCGCCGTCATTTCCACATGACACTGCATTGCCAGATGGATCCCCATCACAAAAGCCTGATTTTGACAATGGTGGCTAGAAAGTATCCGGGTTGCGCCATCAGGAATGGAAAAGGTTTCACCATGCCAGTGAAATGATTCAAATTCCGTCAAATGACTCAACCATTCCCTTGCAATTGGATCATCCGCCACGCTAACTTCACCCCAGCCAATTTCTTTGCGTGGATTAGCGTCAATCACGCCACCCAATGCTTTTGACATCAATTGTCCCCCCAAACAATGGCCCAGCACCGGCACATCTCTGACGACCGCCTGTTGTATTAAAGCCAACATTGGCGCAATCCAGGGCAAATCATCGTTAACACTCATCGGCCCACCCATCAACACCACGCCACTGAATGAACTAATATCATCGGGAAGCGAATCACCCGCATCTATTCTGATCAGTTGCCACGGAATATGATTGTTATCGAGAAATGTGGCAAAATAGCCGGGTTCCTCGATAGAGAAAAACCTGTAAATTGCAACCGGCTTCATAAAACTTGTCTGCCAATTATTATTTGAATAATCTGAATTGTAACTTGTTTTCATCTTGTACTCAGCACCGTTATAGAACCGGTACATTCCCCTGGTTACACTTCGTCCCATGCTGTATTGGAATGATTTTTGTCCTAATTCTTTTAAAACCGATCGTTAAATGCCAGTAAATAAATATTCCTTCACCGATCTGGTACGCATTGAACAGTTGCGAAATATTGAAACGCATCACGGCAAAGAGCTAACTTATGCCGGTGTCAACGATATGAGCGGTCATGGCCATGCCGACTTTGAATATGCAACGTTCATCCGGCGGCTAAAGATCCGTGCCCAACGTTTAATTAAGGAGAATGCGCTAGCGGAGCCATTGTCACACCCGCAAAAGCTTTTTACCCGAGCCAGTCAGCTTTCCATTGTTATCGCTGCAATCCTGGGTATGCTCGCCGCAGGCCACGCGGTAGGTGAGTCTGCCACACTGAATATTTACTGGCTACTCGTGGTACTGCTGGGGTTTAATCTGCTCTCCATCCTGCTATGGTTGGTCGGGATTACGTTTAACCTGCAGGGCTTGAGTACCGGAATTGCGGCATACTTAGCAAGCTGGCTACCGTACCGGCAAAAGGAAAATAAAACTATTTCGTCTCGTGCAACAGGCGCATGGTGCGAAAGCTGCTTAACAGGAAGCATTGGCAAATGGCGTATTAGCGTTCTCACGCATCAATTCTGGCTAACTTATCTAACTGCCGGCCTGATAATATTGATACTACTGATGATCGCCCGACAATACAATTTCATCTGGGGTACCACGCTGCTATCTGAAAGCAGCATTCCAGCGTTTACCCAATTCATGGCTAAGCCGATGGAATATCTGGGCTTAATGGCGCCAGACAGCAACCAGATAGCAGCAAGCCGTATTGGCTTTCGCGTTCAAGATACCGAAACGCGCAGCGCCTGGGCCAGATTTGTATTAGGCGCAATACTGCTTTACGGAATATTACCGCGTGCCATCCTGCTTGCAATTTCAACGCTAATGCGTAAGCTGGCGGAAAGAAATTTCAAGCTGGATCTTTATTTACCCTACTACATCGAGTTGCGCCAACGTCTCATGACGTCTGAAATAGCGGGTCGAGTCATTGATGCCGATCCACATGCGGGGGTCAAACAAACCCAGGTTGCACCTGAAATGGTTGCTAACGCAATTCCCGCCAATGCCCAGGCTATCGGTATTGAGCTAGATAATCAAACGATCTGGCCGGATTCCGTTACCTGTCATGGCAACATCATCGATCAATTATCACACGCCAAAGCAATAAAAACCGTTAAAAATATTAATGGTCCCTTGCTGATTGGCGTTGCAGCACACCGGCTGCCAGACCGGGGAGTACAACGGACAATCAGGGAATTAATTGAAAATACGGCAAAAGAACCCTGGTTAGTTCTTTTATACAAGCCATCTGCAGCGCCTGTTACCGATACGCGCAAGATCGCCTGGTTTCGGTTAGCGGAAGCCTGCGGGATTCCCGCCGAACATGTTATTACACAGTGACCATGGCGAACAACGCAACATTATCCGCAAAAAACCATCAGCTTCTTAATGTGGCTGTGGTTGGCCATACCAATACCGGCAAGACATCACTCATCCGCACCATGCTGCGTAGCACAGAATTTGGTGCCATTGAAGACGGCGCTGGTACGACGCGCCACGTCGAACAAGCAACTATCTCCGCTGGCAATGAACCCATTCTATATCTCCATGATACGCCCGGGCTGGAAGATTCCAATGCCTTATATTTACATTTACAAACCATCAGCAAAAGTTCCAGATCATTTTCAGCATCGGCAGTACTTGCAGAGTTTGTAGCCAGCACCACCGTCGATGACCTCCTGGAACAGGAAGCAAAAGTTATTCGTCAAGTATTACGTAGTGATATTTTGCTATACATCATTGATGTTCGAGAGCCTGTGCTGGAAAAGTATCGGTATGAACTGGAAATACTCAGCAAGGCGTCAAAGCCAATTATCCCGGTTTTTAACTTTATCGCTGATCATCAACAAGAATTAACGCAGTGGCGCGAGCAGCTGGCCGCATTCAATATCCACACAGCGCTGGAATTTGATACCGTTGCCTTTACCTTTGAAGCGGAAAAGCGCCTTTATCAGAAAATGCAATCCTTGGTAGAGTCCCATTACCAGCAATTGCAAAAACTGATCGATTATCGTGCCAACGTTTGGAGCCAGCTTTGCTTGTCAGGCGCAAAACGCGTAACTGAACTCATTGTAAGTGTCGCCTGTCACCGTGAAAGTAAAAACAGCAATCTCGAAAAAGTAACCAACGCACTTGCCGCGAATCGAATACAAGATTTTGTTAGAAAAGCAGAGCAACATTGTCTCAACGACCTACTCAGCATTTT
>JAJFJI010000258.1 GCA_021774205.1 Nitrosomonas sp. | reverse complement strand
TCATCAATACGTGAAATGGCAGCAGACGCTTGTTTGATAAGGTACAAAATAAATAAATTCGATGTTTCTTAGTTATTCGTTTACACCATAACGCCGTATCAATACTTGCGGCAGGGATCATCCAAACAGGTACCCGACTGGTAGTATAACGCAAGTTTCTGGCCAATCAATTTTGCAAACTAATAATGGGCCATCCATGCTCTTCCGCATAGCTTTTCAGCGTAGCATCCGGATCCACCGCAACTGGATGCGTCACTTTGCCAAGCAAAGGCAAATCATTCAACGAATCACTATAAAACCAGCTTTGCAGAAATGACAGCCACGTCAGATTATGCTGATTAAGCCAATCTTCTAACCGCGTTATTTTTCCCTCTCTGAAACAGGGAACACCAGAAACCTGACCCGTAAATTCTCCATTTTTTTTCTCCGGTTCGGTCGCAATTAGATTATCAATGCCTAAAGCTTGCGCAATGGGCGCAGTCACGAAACTGTTGGTCGCAGTGATAATAATGCACAAGTCCCCATCAAGCTGATGCCTTTCAATCAGTTTGCGCGCGCCCGGCGCAATCAACGGCAGAATCTTTTTAGTCATGAATTCACGATGCCAAGCATCCAGCTGACTACGGGAATGACGCGCCAATGGCTTTAACTGAAAATCTAAGAACTCATGAATATCAAGAGTTCCAGCTTTATACTGTTCATAAAATTCCAAATTGCGCGCTTCATGTAACTCACGATCAAGTGCTCGCTGTTCAATTAGAAATTGCGCCCATTGAAAATCACTATCACCCGCCAAAAGGGTATTGTCGAGATCAAATAATGCTAAATTCATGACGTTCCTTGCAATAATTTTCGTAATAATGGAATGGTAATTTGTCGTTTGTTAGATAGCGAATAACGATTTAACGCATCAATTATATCTATTAACGACGGCAGATCGCGCCGTACATGTCGCAGCAAGTAAACGCATATTTCCTGCGGCAAATCAAATCCACAATTGGCCGCATGGCTTTTCATTGCCTGCATTTTTTCCGCTTCGGTTAATTCATGGATATGGTATACCAAGCCCCAACCAAGACGGGTCACCAAATCCTGGCGTAACGCCAAATAAGCAGGCGCGGCTTGGCCGCTCACCAACAACAACGAAACGCCTTCGTCGCGAATTTGATTATAAAGATTGAATAGTTTGATCTGGGCCGATGCATCAAGGCGATCTACGTCATCAACTGCTATACAGTCAATTTCACTGTCAATGTCAAAATCGGTGTGGCTTTCACACGCAATATATACCGCTTTCAAATCTCTTTGCGAATACTCGCGAACAATCGCTTGCAACAAATGGCTCTTGCCACATCCCAATCCACCCCACAGATAAAAAAAGCGTTCCTCCTCCTGGCTCGACAAAATATGCTGCAATAAACAGACTAACTCGGCATTGCGCCCCGGCAAAAAGTTTGCCAATGTTGGCGTTGCAGAAGGAACAACATCCAATAACAATTGCCGCATTTTCGTTTTGCTATGGTTGATATAAATTACTTTCCAAATATTGCTGGCGAATGTGCCGTAACCAAACCAGCAACACGGCGCTGACCGGTAACGCCAGCAATATACCAAAAAAACCGAACAATTGGCCAAAAGCGAGTAACGAGAAAATCACCACAACCGGATGCAAGCCAATCCGGTCCCCAACCAACCAAGGTGTTATCACCATTCCTTCAATCAACTGGCCAATACCAAACACCACCCACACCGCAATCACACCACTCCAATCCTGAAACTGCATGATAGCCGCAAATGTCGCTAGCATCAGCCCGATAATCATACCAAGATAAGGAACAAATACCAGGATGCCAGCCAATAATCCAATGGCCAAAGCAAATTCCAATCCTACCAGCCATAAACCAGTTATGTAGCAAATACTCATAATGAGTATCACCGCTAACTGTCCCCGGAGAAATTCTGCCAATATACGATCTGTTTCATCGGCCAGCTGGTTAACTTGTTCATGCCAATAACGTGGAATCATTTCATCCATTTGTTTGATCAACGCATCCCAGTCACGCAGCAAATAAAACAATACCACTGGCACCAACACTAAATTAACAAAAAACTCGACAACCGCCATGCCGCCACTCGTAAGCGATGGCAATACCTTTGCCGCAATGCCGCCTGCTTTTTGCCAATGCTCAGAAAATGCCTGTTTTAGCATTCCGATATCCGGTTGCAAGTTAACACCAAATCGAGCTTCGACCCATGGAATCAAGTTATCCCTGAGCATCTCCAAATAAGTTGGTATTTTTTCAATCAAACGAAATACTTCTTTTTCAAAGATGGGCACCATGATCAGAATCAATGCGACAAATAGACTTAGCAGCAATATCATTACCAAAACTGTCCCAAGTGTTCGCGGAATTTTTTTAGCGGCCAAATATGAAACCATTGGGTTGCATATATAAGCGATAACGGTTGCCAGCAAAAATGGCGTGAGGATCGGACTTAACAGGTAAACCATCCCCACCACCACACACCCCAGCGCCAACCACCAGAGATGATGCAAGTCCTTGGAATGTTCAGGGTTGATTTTCGACATTTAACCTAAAATCCTCAGTTGGGTGGTGTATAGCGTGCGTTGTTGTTTCTTTTTGGCAAAGCGCAATGAGGCGGTATAACTCGTTATTACAACGAATTGCAACGCAGTAAAAAAAAAGAAAGAACGGCGTGCTATCAGCAGCATCGCGTTTCGCACCTTAAAGGTGCGTGTCAAAGTGAAAAATATGCGTTTTCTTTTCATGAGATTACTTATTACTGTCGCGGTCAACTGAGGATTTTAGGTTTAACATTACTTCCACTAAAAATGGCACTTTATCTGGAACACCACGAGAACTCAACCGGGCTGTTAAACCTAAGAATTGCTGTTGACCGCTATCACTCACATGCAACACTGTAATTGTCAAAGGAATTCATCATCTTCTTGCAAAATTTAACCGATGTCCTTGGAAATTTCGATTTGGTTGCAGTTAAGTCTCAAGTATCAGTTGACACCGCCGTTGACAATTAAACCATTATTACCACATAACCAATGCTGCAGCCGCACCATGCAAAACCGTCGTAATTTTTACCGTATCCTCCAGGTGCAACCGGATGCCCCCACGGAAGTTATCAGAAATAACTACCGAAC
>JAJFJI010000257.1 GCA_021774205.1 Nitrosomonas sp. | reverse complement strand
CAGTCAGCGCAACTTTTAATTTATAAATTGTTGGTTTTAACGCCACAAATACATCCTTAATTTAACAACTCATTATCCGAAGTATTTTCTAAGTCTTATGGATCAGCATGTTAATCTACTTATTGCTAACCTGATGTATTACCAAATATGGCAATACATCTTAAAATGATATGTGCGGACGTCGCGGAGTGCAACGGTTTAAACAAATAGGGGGTCAACAGCATCGCATTGTTGTGGAATGTAATTAAAGACAAATAGCCTAGTTTCTCATGTTTATACTGTCGGGAAGAGGAAAGACAGAAACAATCTGCGTCTTCTTCTCATCAATTATTCCAGGCTGTTTCGGTTGCAGGTGCCTGTAGCATAACAATAATGCGTGCAGGGAAAGGGAGGTGATGTGGGGCAAGCAAGGCGGAGTCACATAGGATATAAGGAAGAAGGGTTAGGAAGGATCTAAGGAAGGGTAGGCCCCTGAATTAAAAATGGAAGCGCATTATTCCGGGCAAGAGTAAAGACTTCATTGGGTGTTTGGTAGTTCATTTAAACTGCTGGAGCTGGCCCAGGTATTAGCTGCTCAGATTGAAGAAACAGACGCGGTGAAAAAATAGCTATTTACGATAGTTTTGAAATATGAGTGTCAGTTTTTTCAAAAGGTAGATTGAGTCGGTGCACGAATTAGCAAAAGAAAAATTCCCATGACGCAATAATGTTATCGACAAGAATTTTATATACTTTAGAAAAAATTTAACGCGTCGATGTGGCGGGTTTTTTATATTTGATAGTTGAAGCAAATTGCCTGCACAGTGTCTGCATGATATACAAAGAAATAGCACCTAGCCCACATTGTACTCGCGGGTTAATATATTTAATAACCGAATGTTTTTATTAATATAACTCCCGTAAGTGCTTGCCAGCACTCGTCAGTAACCGCCAGTTTTGTCACGTTTCTTTTTGACCCGGATTTTCCATTAGACATTTACCAATGATGAGAAACTAATATACCTTCATGCGATTTGAGCTGGGTAGTTCATTTACGCTGCAAGATGCAATGACTGACAATAGCGACCATTGCATATAGCAGATCTCAAGGAATTTAGCTGTCGCTATCCGAGAGTTGCACACCGCAGTGATAACAGTAACTTGCATCTTTGTCGTGTCCGCTTTGGGTACAATTGCTGCAGTATCGGTTATTTCGTTCTTTTTTCATTTCGCTAGAAATTGCTACCGTCAAAATACCGGTGGGAATGGCAATAATAGAATAACCAGTCAGCATTGCCATGGTCGCAATCATTTGCCCGAATACAGTTTGCGGCGTAATGTCTCCATATCCTACAGTAGTAATCGTGACTATTGTCCAGTAAATACTTTTTGGAATGCTAGTAAAGCCATGTTCAGGCCCTTCCACCAGAAACATCAGGCTGCCAAAAATTACACTCAAAACCAGTACCGCTGAAAAAAAGACCAACACTTTACGCCGCGATTGGTAAATAGAGCGCAACAAAAGATTGGCCTCAGAAAGGTAGCGAACCATTTTGAGTATCCTAAAAATCCGTAGCACACGCAGCAGTCTCACTATCAACCAATAACTGGCTTCAGGAATAACCAGCGCCAAATAACTGGGAATAATTGAAATGAGATCAACAATCCCGTAAAAACTGAAAATATATTTTAATGGTTTGGGTGAAGAGTAGATTCTTAATAAATATTCTAGAGAAAATAAAATAGTAAAGAGCCACTCGATTCTGAATAGCCAGCGCCCATATTGGTTGTGAATATGTGCAATAGAGTCAAGCATGACTGCAAGCACACTCAATAAAATGGCATAGATTAGCCATATATCGAAACGCTGACCTAATGGTGTATCCGTTTCAAAGATTACTTTGTAAATTTTTTGTCTGATGGTCAGTTTAAGCATGCTTGGGTCTCAATAAAATTAGTTGTATTAATTCAAAGGCGTCTAATTATTATAAGCAGTGAATTCGAGGGGCATGGCATACATGGTGAACACTGTTTGCTAAGCTTTCAGATGATAATTTTGAGAAGGTCAAAAAATTGCAGCCATAATCAGGGTTTAAATGAATCACTTTGCCCCTGTCCTTGATTAAACATGGTAGTTATATAAAATCGATAGAAAATTTTTTACCGATATGATTTAATAACTAAATTGACTTGGTTGAAGAATTATATGTTCAAGATTCATGAGAATAGAATTGCCGAGTAAATGGAAGCAGTATATGAGTCGAATCATTATATGCATCCTATTATTTTTCTTGCAAAATACTGCCTTGTTGGCAGATGAGAAAATTATTCATACCATTGATTTTAGCGGTCAGGAGAATGGTAGTGCAATTTCCTGGCTGAAGAAAAAAGGATTTGTTTTTGAATTAGATGCTAATGAACTAAATCCGAGGTTTGAAAATGATGCTTTGGTCATCAGTACGGAAAATCAAGTAGCAGGCCTCTTTGGCCTAAAATTTGAACCAAATAATTTTATTCATGGTGTCAAAAGAGTAAGAATTATCTGGGGCGTAAATAAATATCCCAATGGAGCCAATTGGGAGAACGGCGTTAACAGCGTGCCAATAGCAGTGATGTTTTCATTTGGCACGAAAAAAGTTTCCAGTGGATTGCCGTTAGGGATCAAAGCTGCGCCTTATTTCTTAAGCGCCTTTATCGGAGAAAAAGAGGGACTTGAAAAAATGTATACCGGCAAGCTTTGGAAACAAGGTGGGCGGTATTTTAGTGTCGCAGCTGGCGACCAATTAGGCAATACAATTACCACAGAATTTGAAATTGATCACAAATTTAAGAACGTCTTCAATCAGAAAGATACTCCCCCAATATCTGCTTTCGCATTTCAGAAGAATACCAATAATACCGTGGGCGGTTCAGAAGCATTTATAAAAAAAATCCAATTCTTGTCAGAGTAGTCGCTGATTCTATCC
>JAJFJI010000256.1 GCA_021774205.1 Nitrosomonas sp. | reverse complement strand
CATGAATATTGTTAAGCCGTTCGGCACCATGAGCGCAAGACTATTTTCAGTATTGGCCATCGTCCTATTTTCAACGACATCGATGGCCGCAACACCGTTTCCCGGAAAACTTCCGGCGACTATTGTCGACATTGAAGCAGCCAATATTATTCATGTCAATATTGAAACTTGGCCCGGATTCCGACGTGATTTCCGCGTAACCTTGCCGAATCTTGTGGTGCCGGGACAAGGTGAAGAAGTCATGGAATGTGAATTGGAGTTGGCACAACTAGCCTATGATTTTACAGTTAATTTTCTCAGTGATTCGACAACTGTTCATGTTAAGGATATGCAGATGGAAAACAGTTCAAGCGAAGATGCTACTTCATCAATTTATACTAATAATGGGTCATTGGATAATGCGCTGAGGCGAGAGCGTCTGGCCCGGCCAGCTGATATCGCTGCCAATGAGTCGTGGTGTTAATGGGTGCTCGCGTGATGAAAAAGACGGGAAGCGTTATTTTAGGTTGTCTCATTATTAGTAGCTGGTTGGTGATTTCATCAAACAGTCATGCGGCTGATTCAGAAGGCACCATTGGTTACGCGCAGGAACGCTACAAGTCGGCGCCGGACTATGATGGGCCGGTGCGTTCAGGCAAGCAGGTTTATGACTATGCATGTAAAACCTGCCATGATCGTACTACCCAGGGCGCACCATTGCCGGATGATGATATTGAATGGGGAATACGGGCTCGCAAAGGCATGAAAGTGCTCATGCAGCATGTCAGGGAAGGGTATAAGGACCTGATGCCTGAAAAAGGCGGTTGCCGAAATTGTAGTGAAGAAGAATTGCTTGCCAGTGTCTTGTATATACTGGAAACTAGCGGTGTCGAACCCATCTATTTAGGTAAGACACAAGCCGTAGATTGATATTAAAAGACCGAATCAGCTTTAACCTGCAACTAATACTGATCCGGCCCTATACTATTGCTATAGTAAGCTGTATACCCCAGCGGCTACAAGTCCGCCGATAATGCCGCCAATGATAGGAATATGCGCATAACCCCAGTCACTACTTCCTTTATTATTCATAGGCAGAATCGCATGCATGATACGTGGCCCCAGATCGCGCGCAGGATTAACTGCAAAACCTGTTGGTCCGCCCAGGGATAAACCGATTCCAAACAGCAACAAGGCAACCGGCAATGCGTCCAATGCACCCAGGCTGGTCTGTGGGGAAACAATCATCATCACGCCAAATACCAATACGAATGTACCAACTGCCTCCGTAATAATATTATGAACTGGGCTTCTGATTGCAGGCCCCGTACAAAAAGCGGCCAATTGCGCATCCGGATCAGTTGTTTGATCAAAATGTTGCCGATAAGTTATCCATACAATCAGTGCACCTAGCATAGCGCCCAGCATTTGCGCAACTGCGTAAAGTGGGACATCAGCCCACGCAAACTTGCCTGCAGCCGCTAGGCCAATACTCACCGCAGGATTTAAATGCGCGCCACTGGAAGCCGCCACTGCATAAACCGCTACAAATAACGCAATCCCCCAACCCGCTGCAATCGTTAACCAGCCGGCATTATTACCCTTGGATTTATTTAACACCACATTGGCAACCACGCCGTTGCCGAGTAAAACCAATATAAAAGTACCAATCAATTCACCTAAAAAAGGAGTCATCTGTATCACCTTGAATTTGAGTTGAACATAAAAAATATTTACCTAAAATATGTGCGAACGTTTAGTTTATTGTTTTTTTGGCACCATCAGCCAAATTTTGAGGCGAAATCATTATTACACAAAAGAATTCTTGATGAAATGTTGACTTGATAATGTGGAAATAAAAAGGCTGCTGTTTTTAAGGTTAGTGGATGAATAATGTCGTTATTCAAACTTGAAGTTTTGCTTTGGGGCTATTCGTGTATAACTTTTGTCAGTTATTGCCAGCTTCATTTTATGTATTTAGTTGAACTTAGGCTTGGGTAGAGATAAAAGTACCTTGTTGACGGTCAAATAATACGGTGATGAAACAGCTGCCAATGGATTTTCCGGTAACAATATTTTTGCAGTGCATGACTTTGGCAACGCATTTAAAGTGTTCACCATCCACCTTGATAATCTGACCCGGTTGCAATAGGTGTGAAGTTGTAAAACCCAAGCCACCAGGAGATAGATTTGTGAGGGTACCGCTATGATCGTTTCCGGGCCAATCGATATAAATTTTCAATTTTCCATTCCACTCGATGCGTGACAGGCTGCGTTGCAACTGCTGACCAGATTCTTCGGGAGTATTAAACAGTGGGCTACCGCATTCTATGCATAACTCAAAACGATATTTCGTGTAATGGGTGGTGTGTGGCGTTTTGCAGAAATTGCAAAAATGGGTAATGATTGGTTGGTAGACCGTATTGCTAAGGCGGGTAGGTGAGGTCGCGGAAGCAGGTTTTAGTGCGGTGACGTTTTCTATGATGACTGGTGGCTTTCCTTGGACGCCTTTTTTTTTCTTGAGTGCATCGACATGTGTATGGTTTTTAAGAAATTGATCGTAGATTTTACGTTTTTGTGGATTGCTCAGAATTGTATGAGCTTCCTGAAGAAGTTCAATGGGCACATGCGGGTTTTTTATCTGGTGACGGTAGCTCGCGTTAATAATTGCCGCCGGTGCGTCGGTCTGGACATTGAGAATGCGGTAGAAATTTCGCTGGTTGACTTCACTAGAAGGTGCTTGTTTTAGATCGTGAGCACGGTCATTGGGATCACCGGCCAAATGGCCTTGTGAAAGAATCTGAATATGATAATCCTGTAATAGTTGCTTATCATATGTGCAGCGACGTATTGGGTCGCGTAGTGTTTGCCAGGCTTGATTGATGAGGCTTGCGTTCCTTTGGTCACCACCTAGATCCGGATGCAGACGTAACTTTTGTAGTAAAGTTCGGTAGTTATTTCTGATAACTTCCGTGGGGGCATCCGGTTGCACCTGGAGGATACGGTAAAAATTACGACGGTTTTGCATGGTGCGGCTGCAGCATTGGTTATGTGGTAATAATGGTTTAATTGTCAACGGCGGTGTC
>JAJFJI010000255.1 GCA_021774205.1 Nitrosomonas sp. | reverse complement strand
CTTTAAAAAAAGTGAATTGGGTGCATTGTTGACTGGCTGCCCGTTAGAAGAACGTATTTCTGAGTTTCACAAACTCAAGACCCAGGGGGTTGCCATTGGCAGTCTGGCGATGATCGTGCTGGATAACCCCATGTGCGCAGGTACCGGCCATCGTATTTGCAATGATTGTATGAAATCCTGTATCTATCAAAAACAGACGCCCGTCGATATTCCTCAAGCTGAAACGCGTACACTCAAAGATGTGCTGGCTTTGCCATGGGGTTTTGAAATTTACAGTCTGTTGACGCGCTGGAATCCACTCAATTTTCATCGCCCGGTACCAAAGCCGTCGAGTGGCCGCAAGGTCTTGGTGGTCGGAATGGGCCCGGCAGGTTATACGCTAGCGCATCATTTAATGAATGAAGGTCATACGATCGTAGGGATCGATGGGCTTAAAATTGAACCCCTGCCGGCTGAGATGTCAGG
This sequence comes from Nitrosomonas sp., assembly GCA_021774205.1. Lineage (GTDB taxonomy): Bacteria > Pseudomonadota > Gammaproteobacteria > Burkholderiales > Nitrosomonadaceae > Nitrosomonas. The sequence goes on along the minus strand of JAJFJI010000255.1, from coordinate 8,644 downwards.
TGTCAATCAACTCGGCGAGCGTGTTCCGTTCAGCGCTGTTCGAGATGCCAGTGAACTTGAAGAGGACCTGGATAAGCGGTTGCCAGGAGGATTTGGCGGGGTTGCTGAGTATGGCATTACAGTGCGCTGGAACAAAAATTTTCTTAAACTAATCCGATTACTGCTAGAACGACGTGAAGAATTCGCGCTTTTTGGCGGTGTTCGTTTTGGTGGCACCTTGACAACGGATGATGCGTTTGCATTGGGTTTTGATCATATCGCACTTGCCGCAGGCGCTGGACGCCCTACGGTACTTAATCTACCCAATGGTCTAGCACGTGGTGTACGTACTGCATCTGATTTTTTAATGGCTTTGCAATTAACCGGTGCAGCGCAAAGCGATTCGATCGCCAATATGCAATTGCGTCTGCCAGTGGTGGTTATTGGTGGCGGTTTGACAGCCATTGATACAGCCACTGAAGCGCTTGCTTATTATCCGGTGCAAGTTGAAAAGTTTCTTCATCGTTATGAAATCCTTGTTGGCGAGCAGGGAGAAGAAATGGTCCGTGACGCATGGGATGAGGAAGAGTGTGAAATAGCGAAAGAATTTATCAGTCATGCACGCGCCATTCGCGCCGAACGTGATGCGGCAAAGCAGGCGGGGCGGGGGCCGCGTATACTGGAATTGCTGCAGTCCTGGGGAGGCGCGACCATTGCTTATCGCAAGCGGCTAGTTGACAGTCCATCCTATACGCTTAATCATGAAGAAGTCGAGAAAGCGTTGGAGGAAGGCATCTGGTTTGCTGAAGGACTTACGCCAGAACGTGTGAATATTGATCAATGGGGACATGCTAGATCGATACAGTTTATACTGCAGCGTCTGGATGAGGCGGGCCATTGGCAAAAAACGGGTGAAGTTGAATTGCCCGCGCGCGCATTGCTGATTGCGGCAGGGACGCAGCCAAACACCGTACTTGCCAAGGAAGATGAGCAAATTTACAAATTGCATGGACGCTATTTTGCGGCTTGTGATGAACAGGGTAATCAGGTTGAGCCGGATTATGGGAACCCTAAGCCGGAAACATCCATGGTACTTTTAAGCCGTTATAGGAATGACCAAGATGGCCGCTTCATCAGCTTTTTTGGTGATTTGCATCCTTCCTATTCAGGTAACGTGGTGAAAGCGATGTCCAGCGCTAAACAAGGTTATCCAGTCGTAAACCGGGTACTTAGTCGTGTGACACCTGCATCAAACAAATCCGAACAACAGTTTTTTGCAGAAATGAGTGAGCGTTTTCGCGCGACAGTCGATCAAGTTGCGCGGCTTACGCCCAATATAATCGAAGTGGTTGTTCATGCACCGATGGCCGTTGAGCACTTTCAACCGGGTCAATTTTATCGATTCCAAAATTATGCAACGCATGCGACTGTCTCAACGGGAACCCGGCTGGCAATGGAAGGTATTGCGCTGACGGGTGCTTCAGTTGACATTTCCCGTGGTTTGATTTCACTAATTGCATTGGAAATGGGCGGGTCTGCTGATTTATGCGCGTTATTAAAGCCAGGTGATCCAGTTATTTTAATGGGACCAACCGGAACGCCAACTGAGATTTTTCCAAATGAAACGGTTATATTGGTCGGTGGTGGTCTCGGCAATGCGGTGTTGTTTTCTATCGGCGCGGAGATGCGTGCAATGGGATCGAAAGTTTTGTATTTTGCCGGTTACAAAAAGCTGGTTGACCGTTATAAAGTGGAAGAAATTGAAGCGGCGGCGGATACCGTCGTATGGTGCTGTGATGAAGCGCCGGGTTTCGAGCCTTCCAGGCCCGGCGATATGTGTTATGTCGGTAACATTGTGCAAGCAATGGTCGCTTATGCAAGCGGTGAGTTGGGTCATCAGCCGGTTCCGATGGGAGAGGCTGATCGTATCATCGCGATTGGTTCTGATCGGATGATGGCGGCAGTTGGCGCTGCGCGTCATAATTTGCTGCAGCCTTATTTGAAAGCGGGACATTTTGCGATTGGCTCGATCAATTCGCCAATGCAATGTATGATGAAAGAAATTTGTGGACAGTGCTTGCAACCGCATAAAGATCCAGAGACTGGAGAAATTACTTACGTGTTTTCCTGTCTCAATCAGGATCAACCGCTGGACGAGGTTGATTTTGGTGGACTAACGTCACGTCTTCGTCAGAATAGCGTGCAGGAAAAATTGACAAGTCGCTGGATTCGACATTGTTTGAAAAATAAAGATCAAGTCACATCATAAAAGATAGTTATTTATGCAACTAAGTAGTCGCGGAATACAGATAAATCAAGTTTTTCCTGAACAAGGCGATGCAGAACATTCAAATTGATTTATAATTCACGGCTGACTGAAAGTTAAGTTTAATTTCAACTATTTTTGCAAGCTAGTTGGCAAGAAAAGGGAGATAATCAATGCATATAGGCATACCCGCAGAAATTCGCGGGGGTGAAACACGTGTAGCTGCTACGCCGGAGACGGTTAAAAAATATACAGCTAAGGGGTTGCATAACGTTTTAGTGCAGTCTGGTGCTGGCGCTGAGGCGAGCATTCCGGATTCAGCGTATCAGGAAGCAGGTGCAACAATTGTTGCTGACGCAGCTTCATTATACGGTCAATCGCAAATTATTCTGAAAGTGCGAGGGCCAGAATCTGATGAACTAGCCATGATGCGCAAGGATGCGGTGTTATGTGGACTGTTGTCTCCTCATAAGACAGAGGGAATCGAAGCGCTCGCCAGTCATGGTTTGACTGCATTCGCCATGGAGAAATTGCCGCGTATATCCCGTGCGCAGAGTATGGATGTATTATCATCACAAGCTAATATTGGCGGTTACAAGGCAGTAATCATGGCCGCTGATATTTATCAAAAATTTTTCCCTATGTTAATGACGGCGGCAGGAACGGTAAAAGCCGCAAGAGTACTGGTGTTAGGTGCGGGTGTGGCTGGTTTGCAGGCGATTGCGACGGCTAAACGGCTGGGTGCAGTGGTTGAAGCGTTTGATGTGCGCCCGGCAGTTAAGGAGCAGGTGGAAAGTCTTGGCGGCAAATTTGTTGAAGTTCCGCTGAGTGATGATGAAAAAGCGCAAGCGGAAACGGCGGGTGGTTATGCGACTGAAATGTCAGACGACTATAAGCGTCGTCAGAGTGAGCTGATCGTTCAGCGCGCGATTGCGTCAGACATTATCATTACGACCGCATTGATTCCGGGTCGTCCTGCACCGGTCCTGATTAAGGAAGAGACGGTTGAGTCCATGAAACCTGGCTCAGTGATCGTGGATATGGCCGCGGAAGCGGGTGGTAATTGCCCCTTGACGGAAATGGATAAGACGGTGGTTAAGCACGGCGTGCATTTGGTTGGTATTGCCAATTTGCCAGGTTTGGTCGCGACAGATGCTAGCGCATTATATGCACGTAATCTGATGAATTTTCTTAACTTGATGCTAGATGCGGAAAGTGGAGAGCTAAAAATCGATCGTGAAGACGAAATTATTGCCGGTTCGCTGGTTTGTGCAAATGGAGAGGTGGTTAGCTAAGCGTGATATTTGAGCGGAAGCGCTTTCATTGCAATGCTTCCATATGCTTTGTCTAGCAATTAACAAGTTTAAAAGGAGTAATCATGATTGGGGATATTGATCCAACCATTATTAATCTTACCGTATTTGTATTGGCGGTATTTGTCGGCTATCACGTCGTTTGGAACGTCACGCCGGCTTTGCATACACCATTGATGTCGGTGACAAATGCAATTTCTGGGATTATTTTGGTGGGCGCCATGTTGGCAGCTGGACCAGCTGAAACGGATTGGGGTGTCTGGTTAGGTGCTGTTGCAGTGACGCTTGCCGCAATTAATGTATTTGGTGGATTTCTTGTTACGCAGCGAATGCTGGAAATGTTCAAGAAAAAAGATAAAAAAGGAAGCGAGTAAATGTCCGCAAATATAGTGGCTCTTGCGTATCTGGTTGCGTCAGTATTCTTCATCCTGGCGTTAAAAGGATTAAGTTCGCCGGTAACGGCTCGTCGTGGCAATATCTTTGGCATACTCGGCATGATCATTGCCGTGGGCACAACCTTAACCATTACTGAAAATTGGCAGTTGATTCTTGGTTGTATCGCAGTAGGCGGAACCATTGGCGCAATCGTGGCAAAACGCGTCCAGATGACGGCCATGCCGGAACTGGTTGCGTTTATGCATTCGCTGGTTGGTCTGGCGGCTGTATTCATAGCTATCGCGGCGATTAATAACCCGGTTTCATTTGGATTGCCTGCGGTGTTGCCGATGGGTAGCAAATTTGAGCTATTCCTTGGCACGTTTATTGGCGCCATGACCTGGTCGGGTTCGGTGATTGCATTTTTGAAATTGTCTGGCCGCATGAGTGGCGCACCGGTTGTTTTCAGTGGGCAGCATATGCTGAATCTGGTGTTGGCGATTGTAATGGTTGGTTTTGGACTCTGGTTCTTCTTTAGCGATACCACGAACTGGACGGCATTCATCGCCATGACGGCGATCGCCTTTGTGCTCGGATTCCTGATTATTATTCCTATCGGCGGGGCGGATATGCCGGTAGTTATTTCAATGCTTAATTCTTATTCTGGTTGGGCGGCGGCAGGTATTGGTTTTTCATTGGGAAATCCAATGCTGATTATTGCTGGCTCGCTGGTTGGCAGTTCGGGTGCGATTTTGTCCTACATTATGTGTAAGGCAATGAACCGGCCATTTTTATCCGTTATCCTTGGTGGTTTTGGCAGTGAAGGTGCGGATGTATCAGCGGATGATGGAGGGCAAAAAACCCACCGCAGCGGTAGTGCCGATGATGCAGCGTTCATGCTGGGCAATGCGGATACCGTGGTTATTGTTCCTGGTTATGGTTTAGCGGTTGCGCGTGCGCAACATGCTGTCAAAGAGTTAGCGGATGCGTTGCAGGAAAAAGGCATTAACGTTCGTTTTGCGATTCACCCTGTGGCAGGGCGTATGCCGGGGCATATGAATGTGTTGCTGGCAGAAGCGGAAATAGATTACGAGTATGTCCTGGAAATGGATGAAATTAATAGTGACTTTTCAAATACGGATGTCGTGCTGGTGCTTGGTGCGAATGATGTGGTGAATCCTGCTGCAAATACTCCGGGTAGCCCGATATATGGGATGCCAATTCTCGATGCCCATAAGGCGCGCACGGTTATGGTGGTAAAGCGCAGTATGGCGGCCGGTTATGCTGGCCTGGATAACGAATTGTTTTATATGGATAAAACAATGATGGTGTTCGGTGACGCGAAAAAAGTCGTTGAGGGTATGGTAAAAGGATTGTAGTTGTAAGTTACGGATCTATCGGTTGTTCTTAATTAATTTTTCTTTTCGGATTCCCATGCGCCAGCGTGGGAATCCATATCTCTGCGCCATATGTGCTTGCGTGGGAACCAAGCCCCACTCACCCACAATCACCCAACCAATCCACCTTCACTGCCTGTCAGTAAATCAAATACCGCACGGGTAAGGTTATTGGCTTTTTGCGGGTCGGATGATAATTGCATCGCTAACGGCTTTGGAAACTTAACCAGCATAGCCTAAATTCAACATGGAGCCGCACCAAATCCATCAGGTCTTGCATCATGTATAACATCATGGGGAATTTGACGTGTTATTGCACGATGCGTTACATTCGTCTACTTCCTATGTGAATTAATTGGCCAAGCTTGCTATAACAGCTTCTACATTGTTTATTGTGCTTGCTGTGGCGAGGATATGAGAATTATTTTTCAAAGAAAAAAGATATCGAATTAACATTGCTACAATACCGAAAGCGTGAAGCTTCTGTTTGTAATCTCTAGAATTATTCGTCTCTATGCAAAAAACATTTGAATTTAGTGGAGCGCAAGGCAAACGAGCGTCATTAAACCTGGCGATGGCCAATCGGCATGGATTGATTACCGGCGCCACCGGTAGCGGGAAAACGGTAACCCTGCAGACGTTGGTAGAGGGATTCAGTCAGGCCGGTGTGCCCGTGTTTGTAACCGATATCAAGGGTGACTTATCTGGCCTTGCTAAGCCTGGAGAGCAATCATCAAAAATCATCGCACGGCTTGAACAGTTATCGCTCAATGCTTACAGCAACCGCCCAAATCCGGTTATCTTATGGGATTTATTTGGCAAGAAAGGACATCCGGTGCGCACCACAATATCTGATATGGGTCCGCTGCTGTTATCTCGCCTGCTTGATTTAAATGGAACGCAAACGGCTATTTTGTATGCTTGCTTTAAGATTGCCGATGATGAAGGGTTGCTGTTGCTGGACATGAAAGATCTGCGCAGTATGTTGTCCTGGATGGCGGAAAACAGAAAGTCATTGCAAAAAGAATACGGTAATATTTCTTCAGCAAGTGTTGCGGCTATCCAGCGTGGGTTGTTGGTGCTAGAGCAACAGGGAGCAGATCAGTTCTTTGGCGAGCCGGTATTGCAGTTAGGAGACCTGATGCAGGTGGATTTTTCCGGCAATGGCGTGCTGAACTTGCTGGATGCCACTTCGCTGCTGCCGCAACCAAAGCTTTATTCAACTTTTCTGCTCTGGTTGCTAGCGGAACTATTCGAAAAGTTACCGGAAATAGGCGATCCTGAAAAACCTGTGCTGGTACTGTTTTTCGATGAAGCGCATTTGATATTTAAAAATGCGCCTGATGTACTGCTAGATAAGGTGGAGCAGGTTGTTCGATTGATTCGTTCCAAAGGTGTCGGTGTTTATTTTGTCAGTCAAACACCCGCAGATATTCCGGTTTCCATTGCCGGTCAGTTGAGTAATCGTATCCAACATGCTTTGCGTGCTTTCACGCCAAAAGACCAAAAAATGGTTAAAGCGGCGGCACAAACGCTGCGCAGTAATCCGAAAATTAATACCGAACAGGCTATTTCTCAGTTAACTGTAGGTGAGGCGCTGGTTTCTGTTTTGGATGAAAATGGCCAGCCTTCGCCCGTCGAGCAGCTGCTCATTTTTCCGCCGCAATCCCGTATCGGGCCATTAACTCAGGATGAACGTCAGCAACATTTGACGCGTTCGCCATTAGTCAGCCAATATGATGTGACGATAGATCGTGAATCAGCGCATGAAATTCTCAAGCAACGTGCTGAAAAAATAGCACGCTTCGAAGACAACGTAAAGCCAGTCAGGAAAGCGACTGCGCGAACAGAAAAAAGCCAAGTAGAAAATCTGGTTGGCGCTATGGCAAAAAGCGCTGTGCGTACTATCGGTACGCAGCTTGGTCGGCAGATTGTGCGTGGTTTTTTGGGCTCATTATTGGGTGGAAAACGAAGATAAAGGGTTCGCATGATGAAAGCAGTTTTTTTTGAAAAAGGCGGTACCGCAGATGTTTTACGATATCGTGATGTCAATATCCTTGATCAATGTGCTGACAATCAGGTATTGGTCCATATCAAAGCAGCCGGTATCAATCCGATCGATATAAAAATCCGTTCAGCGCCCGAACGTTTTCTCGTTTCCTCGCCGGTGATCCCAGGCTGTGATGGTGCAGGTATCGTAGAAGCTGTTGGTAAAAAAGTATACGATTTTAAGCCCGGTGACGCGGTTTATTTTTCTCAGCCTGGTTTTAATCAGCGCCAGGGCACTTATGCAGAGTACGCGTTGGTGGATGCCAGTTTGCTGGCTATCAAACCGTCTTCATTGACCTTTGAACAAGCCGCGGCGGTACCGCTGGTTTTGATCACCGCATGGGAGGCATTGCATGATCGCGCACGCATAACCGCCGGTCAGACTGTACTGATACACGCCGGCGCGGGCGGTGTTGGCCATGTGGCGATTCAATTGGCAAAGCTGTCAGGTGCTGACGTAATTACCACCGTGAGCAACGCTGAAAAAGCCGCTTTTGTAGATCAATGGGGAGCGAAGTCGATTAACTATAAAACACAGGATGTTGTTACGGAAATACTCGACTGGACTGCTGGCAAGGGTGTTGATGTTGCATTTGATACCGTTGGCCCGCCTGACTTACAAAACTGCTTTGATTGTGTCAAACCTTATGGCGATGTTGTCACTATTTTACAGCCTGCTGCTGATACTAATTGGAGCGAGGCACGCAAACGAAATATCAGATTCAGCTTTGAATTGATGTTGGCGCCTGTCTTGCTGGAACTTGAAGACGCAAAACAGCATCAAGGTGAAATATTGCGACAATGCGCAGCATTATTTGATGAAAATAAATTAGCCATTGAACTTGCGAAAACATTTTCCCTGTCAGAAGCTTCCGCTGCTCAAGATTTTCTTGAGCGGGATCATCCGATGGGTAAGATTGTCTTGACAATATAATCGGGGTTGTTTTCTGGCTCCGACACTGGCGCGTGGGAGCCAGAAACGATGGTTTTAGATTATAGGAATTGTTTAATGCGCGCAGTTTTTCTCGATTTCGGCTCTGTCACCCGTGGAGATATGGATTGCACGGCGCTGGAACAGGCTATTTCTCCATGGCATTTCTATGATGATACCACTGCTGATCAGGTGGTGGAAAGAATCAGAGAAGCTGAGGTGATTGTCTGCAACAAGTTTTCTATAGATCGTGCGACAATATTTTCTGCGAAGCGTTTGAAATTAATTTGTGTTGCCGCTACTGGGGTCAATAATATTGACCTTGCCGTCGCTG
>JAJFJI010000254.1 GCA_021774205.1 Nitrosomonas sp. | reverse complement strand
TTCTGGGCTGCTGACCGGTAGATGGCCTTCACAATACGGATATCACGCAAGCCTTCTTCACCAGGCACTAACATAGGTTGCTGATAGATAATAGAAAGGGCATCATTATCCATTTGTTTGGCTTGTTGATTAGGAATGCTGGCGTTGAGTACTTTACCATCACTGGTTTTTCCTTTGATGCCGCTGTAGGATTGAAAAGGCTTTAGCTCGTACCAGCCTTTTTCGCAATTCGCTCGCAAATAATTCATGTTCTTCCCCATACTGGTCTTACATCTCGCCACTGCTCCGCTGGGGAAAGCTAGCGTAAAGGTAGTAGCTTCATCTACTTCGGAATAGATCTCAGGCCGATTTGTACTATGCTGAGCGGTTACTGCTACCGGTTCCTCGCCGCTAATGTAACGAGCAGCATTGAGCGGATAAACACCCATATCATACATAGCACCGCCACCTAGCGCTTTATTTTGTCTCCATGAATTGGACTGACCATCAAAATACCCTGCTTCAGCAATGATTTCTTCAATCTTCCCATAAGGCTTGGTGTTAGCATATTTGATAATAGCCTGCGTGTTAGGCTCATGCTGCATGCGATAACCGATAGCCAACTTAACCTTATTCCGCTGACAGGCTTTGATGATAGCTTCGCATTCCTTGACCGAACGAGCCATCGGCTTTTCACACCACACATGCTTACCGGCTTGGGCAGCGATGATGCTGTACTTACTATGCAGACCCGTAGGAAGGACAATATAGATAACATCAATAGCATCGTTATTGGCTATCGTGTGCATATTGTCATAATTGTAAACATTGGCTTCTTTGATCTTGAATTTTTCCTGCCACAAGGGAATTTTATTTGGACTTCCAGTCACAATACCCGCCAAATGACAGTATTTGGTCTCTTGCAAAGCTGGCGCTAAAATATCCGTGCTGTAGCGACCCAACCCAACCAAAGCCACACCAAGATTCTGTTTGATACTCGAAAAGGATGTTTGAGGTAATACGGCGGCCAAAGAAAGCGCGCTGACTTGTTTGATAAAAGATCTGCGATTTGGCATGTGGTCACCATAAAATGGTTTGTAAATAATTTTTCATTTTCACTCACTCTTTTGAACTTGGGATCCAGCCCAAGGATGATTCCAGGTTTTCGTGTTGAAGATTGGCATTCCGCAGCAAGCATCGTTGCTCAATAGGGCCGACCGGGAATCTCCAGCTCGACCGAATACACTGCATCCCCCGCGGCGGGGTCGCCGGCAGTCAGGTAAAGCGTCTTGCCCTCAGGTCCGCCGAAGGCTGCATTGGTCAGGCTCGGGGCCACGTTGATGGTGCCGATGGTGGTTCCGTCGGAGCTCAGCACAACGACTACGCCGTCGCTGTGCTGAGTCACGTAGATGTTGTCCGCGCAATCCATCGCTAGACCATCGACTCCGGCCAGACCGCTGCCGAACGTGATCCCCGGGGTTGTCACGGTCATGTCGGCAGCCACGGCGTAGCGGACCATGCCACCGGGATGGCCCACGTAGAGCCACGTCTCGTCGTTGGACAAGGCAATTCCGTTGGGTTTACCGATAGAACCATCAATCAGCGTGACGGCACCCGCAGGGTTCACCCGGTACACCCCTTCGACAGGCTGCGGGTCGGGGCTGGGTGCCTGCCAGTTTGGATCGGTAAAAAAGATAGTCCCGTCACTGGCGATAGAAAGGTCATTGGGGGAGTTAAACCGACTGTCCATGTAGCTGTTCACGATGACCGTCCGCTCGCCGTTGGCCGGATTGTAGCGGCTCAAACCCCCATCGTCATGAGTGGCAGCGACGATCATCCCGTCGGCATCGACCGCAAGACCATTGCTACCGGCGTTGGGGATAGCCACCGCTAGCGAACCATCGGTTTGCAGGGTCAGAATAGTTGATGGTGGAACCTCGCCCCTGGAGAATGACGAGAGGTAGAGGGTGGCATTGATCCAAACGGGACCCTCGACGAGTCCGCCGCCGTAAAGGTTGCTGGTAGACCCGGAGATAACTTGTGCTGTCACACTCGCGCCAGCAAAGGGGGCATTCGCATAGGGTCCAGGCGGGCACCCCCCGGTGGCCAGCAAAAGCTCAGCACCCGATTCGGCACCGGTTCCAGCATTAGCCACCCTATCGAGCACTGGCGCCGGGTTAGACTCGGCGCACACGAATCCCAGGGCCACAAAAAGCAATGCGGTCACAAAATGACGCCTGCTGCTGCAAATGGAACCATTCAACATAAAATCCTCAGCTGGGTGGTGTTTAGCGTGCGTTGCTGTTTCTTTTTGGCAAAGCGCAATGAGACGGTATAACGCGTTATTACGGCGAATTGCAACGCAGCAAAAAGAAACACCGGTGTGCTATAAGCAGCATCGCGTTGCTCACCTTAAAGGTGCGTATCATAGTGAAAAATATGCGCTGTTTTTCATCACTAACGAATTTAATGGAATTCAGGTTGACAGTCAAACACACCAACGAGCGATCACTTAGTCACTTAATTCATTCCATTCAATTCAATTCAATTCAATTCAATTCAATTCACCAATAGCGTAAAAAAGTTAACCCATATCGTCGGTTTCGTCGGGACTGTTACCACGGCCCGTTTCTGCATGCAATGTCATACAGACCACCATTAGCACAGCTGGCAAGAATTGAGCTTCCAGTTTCTCACGATAGTTTTCCTTCGTTGATGTATTATCCTCTTGTTTCGCCTGTCCTTTGCGGATCTCACTTACGGACTAATAATAAAAAAACATAATCACTGCGGTGCTCGCAAGCAGTACAACGTATAAAGAAGGAAATCCCCAACGGCAAAAACGATCGATTCGATCACCAAGCGCAACGTTTCCATTCCTATCGCAAACGCCGACCACCAGGTTGACCACAACCGTGAGGCACATGAGCAAGAAACTAAAGCTCAGGAAGGCGTGGATGAGCGTTATATAGGAAATCTGCGGAAGTATTTCGCTGACCAAAACTTGATAGGCTACAGCGGTGAGAATCCCTACAAAGGCTACATCCATGCGTTCACCCAATGACGAACGATCCATCCAGAATACCGACCAGGAAAGCATGACGACCAGGATGAGCGGGAGCACGACTAATCGCAGCATGAACAACGATTGACGCTGCACATCGACGGTCAGGACGAATACAGAGGTAACACCACGACTTCCGGCATATGGCGCTACGAAATTTCGGACTGAGGCGCCGATTCCGGACAATGTCCACTCTGGAATCCGGATTTCATGTTCGTTGCTTCGCTCGGGCATTGGCTCCGCTTCAAGTACGACTTCGCCAGTGTCAACACCCAAGACCTCAAACACGGCTTCTAGGCGCTGCTCATCGTATGGATACCGCCTCAGGTTGAGCCTTGTTTTCGCTACCGCGTTGACGGTCTCCACCAGTGTGCTGGTTCCATCGGACTTGACGCGAAGCAGGACACCGCTCTTTTCGTACAGACCGACTTCGTTGGCGAGCACTACCTGGGGATACCAGGCCGGGGACAATTCGTTGAACTGGTACTCCCCTTGATAAAACTTCTCGGCAATTCCCTCGATCGCAGGATCGAAAGCCTGTCGGGGGTCTTGCCATGTGAGGGTAAGCACGCCGGTAAATTCAAATGTCTCCGTTTCGCCGTCGATCCAGTTGATGCTCCTCAGATGAAACGCCGCCCGGACCTTTGTGGGACGCCCGCCTTCCGGTAGCGTAAGCAAACTCGCTTGGGTAATTGCGGCCGGGGAAAGCGCCACACCTTGCTGTCCATCCGGCTGTGCAAAGAGTATGGACGCGTGGCACAGTACTGCAATGAACAATATTGCAAAGACTGCGTTTCCTGGTTTCATGCGTTGGTGTCATCTCCGTTTACGACTCAGTGCACACAATTTTTCTCGCCCGAATAAAAATGAGGTGTTGTCAGATATGGCGTCCATCGGGTTAAGCGGCGAGTAGTACTTGCATCATATCGCTGCGTAAATTCTGCTGGTTATTCGATAATTTCCAGTATAGCCTGTTGTCGTGTTTGAAACTGATTATTAATCCACCCACACAAAACCATATCAATTCATTTCTTTTGGTGCAACAGCATTGCGACCAAAGTAAATTTTGAAGCTAATGAACCATGCAGTCAATGATAATATTTGAACTCCCGAAACTATCGTTCTATCATGCAGAAAAGCTTTCACTAAAACCCAAGCTCCTATCGATGCACTTATTGATAACTATGCCATGACGCTTCCTCCTCGCGATTTTATCGGTTACGGCGAATTTCCGCCGCACCCGAAATGGCCGGACAAAGCCCGGCTTGCAATCAATTTCGCGGTCAATATTGAAGAAGGTGCGGAGCGCAGCGTTCTTGAAGGCGATACAACATCAGAAAACTATCTCACCGAACTGGCTTTAAGGCAGGCGTTGAGCGGAGAGCGCGATTATTTTTCTGAATCGATTTTTGAATATGGTTCCCGCTGCGGTATTTGGCGGCTGCTGAACCTGTTTGAACAACGCAAGCTGAGGGTCACAGCCTGGGCCTGCGGGCTGGCATTGCAAAAGAATCCGTCACTGGCAATCCACTTGGCGGCAGAAGGACACGAAATTGCCGGCCACGGCTATCGCTGGATCGATTACCGCAACATACCGCCCGAAATAGAGCGACAGCACATCGCAAAGACCATCGAGATTATCGAACATTATACCGGCAAGAAACCTTACGGCTGGTATACCGGGAGAAAGAGCGCACAAACAAGAAATCTTCTGGTGGAAGCAGGCATCCGGTATGACTCGGAAAGTTATGCAGATGATCTTCCATACTGGCAACTCGTTAATGAACAGATTCATTTAATCATTCCTTATACATTCGATGTCAATGACGCCAAATATTTCCTGACACCGGGCTGGATGTCCGGCGAAGACTTTCTGAACTATTTGCAAAACACAGTCCGATGCCTATACCGGGAAGGAGAGCATGCCCCCAAAATGATGACAGTCGCCTTACATGCCAGGATAAGCGGCCATCCTGGGCGGGCCGAAATTATCCATCGATTTCTGGATTTTTTACAGGATTTTCCGCAGGTTTGGATCGCAACGCGCCAGCAGATTGCCCAACACTGGTATCGTTTTCACCCCTACACCGAAACGAGGTATTGATTATGAACAAAGACTATACCATTCGCCGAATGCAGGCCGATGAAATTCAAATCGCCATAGACTGGGCTGCACAGGAGGGCTGGAATCCTGGTATTCATGACGCGGAAAGCTACTACCAAGCCGATAGTAACGGTTTCTTTGTCGGGGAAATCAGCGGCCAGGCGATTTCGGTCGGCAGCGCCGTCGTATATGACGATCAATTTGCGTTTTGCGGCTTATATATCGTGCATCCCAAGTATCGCGGCCAAGGATACGGTATCGCATTGACCAAGGAAAGGCTGCGTTATGTGGGCCAACGCAATGCCGGTATTGATGGCGTTGTGGAAAATATACCGATTTATGAACGAATCGGCTACCGTCTCGCCTATCACAATATCCGATATCGAGGCACTGCAGCTAACCCGGCACCAGTGGATCTGCGCTTCGTTCCATTATCGCAGCTGCCGTTTGAAATTATCGAAACCTATGACAGGTTTTGTTTTCCCGCCAAGCGGCGCAGATATTTAAATGCCTGGATCAATCAAGCCGACGCTAAAGCACTCGGTTTTGTTAAAAATGGCCAATTACAAGGTTACGCCGTGCGCCGCCGCTGCATTGAGGGCCACAAAATCGGCCCTTTATTTGCCGATAATTATGCCATTGCGGAAGGCTTATTCCAGGCGCTGCAAATGGATATTCCTGGAGAAGCAATATTTCTCGACATCATGGAAATCAATCCGGCTGCACAGAAGCTGGCTGAAAAATACAACATGCAAGTGGTCTTTTCTACCGGAAGGATGTATTTAAAAGGTCAACCCAAACTTGCCGATCAGAAAATTTTTGGCATCACTTCCTTTGAGTTAGGTTAACAAACGCTTTTCATACCATTCAACAAATTTACCGAGCAACTGCAAAATGAAAGACCCAATAGCTTGCAGTAACGGGATTGGCCCAAACATATTGCTATAACTATTTTCGGGTTATATTGCGATATATCTGCTCCATGATGCTGTTATTATGAGCCTGAACGATGATCTGTGATTTAAAAAGCGCATAGAGCTCGACACTCGTGATCGCAGCGATGAGTGAAATGCCAATAATCGCCAGCGGGGTAAACAGCATAACTACGCCTGCCAGAAAAACTGCAATATTCAACAAACCACGCGCCCATTTACCCAGATAAAAATGATGCAGACCCGCGATAAAAAGATAGTTTAAAGCTGCATAGGTATCCGGGTCTTTCAGCCTTTGCTCGGCTGCCTTGAAAAAAGCCAATCTTTTATCATCCGGCAACTCCCGTACATTTTTGCGTAACTGTTCCTCAGCTTCAAATACTTGCTCACTGGACAGCATCTGGATTCTTCCTTGTTTTCAGTGGTTAGCGCCCAAGGGTAATAATCACTGCTTCACGCTTCCAGAACAGCAGAAAACGCTTTTGTTCCACCAATTGAAACACCAGCTGCCAACCATCGGCGACTTCCTTATTCAATACCGTTTCCAATTTCTTGAGCGGCAAGCCGGAAGCACCCAGAATAATCGTACCTAAGCCGCCTTCAGTGATATGTAGTATTTTGTATTCGCTGAATACCATGCAGTTCACTCCTTATCAGATCATTAATTCAAACATCTTCCAGTTCAAAGGTCATTAATCTAACTTCCTGCTTTTCAAGCTTGCCAGCTGCTGCGGTAGGCTTGCTGCTCTGGCGTGAGGGAATCGATGGAAACACCAACGCCGGAAAGCTTGAGTCGTGCGACGTGTTGGTCCAATTCCTCCGGAACCTTGCTGGCGGT